>DASRKV010000056.1:0-4519 GCA_035648795.1 Opitutaceae bacterium | reverse complement strand
GTCAGCCCGAGGAAAACCTGCCGAAGCGAAAAATGATGCATGGCTCGGGGTCAAAACCAAGCGTCCGGCGCCAGCCGAAGGGTGATTTCGAAGCTGATGAGACCGGGCTGCCCGCCGGCGAACTGCTCCCGCTCCACCGCGCCGACCAGCGGTGAAGCGCGCAATGCGGCCAACAGCAAATTGGCTTTGGGGCTGGGCTCATCCCCGGCGCCGGCTGTCAGCTTATCCACATCAAACAAGCTGCCGACAATCAGGAGACGGACGCCCGTTGCCACCTCCGGCGGTTCGGGAGATCCGCTGCGCGGCTTGACGTCGGACTGCGCTGTGACCGCCGCCGGCGCTCCGAAAGATTCGCGGGCGTCGGGCGCCAGGATCTGCAGCCGATCAAGCCAGACATCCTGTACGCTCGCGAATCGCTCCTGCAGGTCCCCAAACAAGGTCATCCAACTCGACCGGGCCCGGGCGAGCCTCCGCAGCGCCGCGATCCGGCGGTTGGTTTCGGCGAGTCGCGCGAGATTGGAACGGTTTCTGGCGTCAATCCGATGAACAGCGGAAATAGCGGCTTCCACCTCGGCGGTTTCCGCGCGGGCCTCGCGCGCCTTGATCCGCAGCCGCCAGGCTGGCGCCAGGCCGGCGGCAAGCACCGTCAGCGCGGCGACCGCCAACCAGGGCCACCGGCGGCGGACAAACGTTTCCCGTCGGAAAGGCGGCGGGAGCAGGTTCCCTTCCGGCCGCGTACCCTTCCGGGCGTACGCGGCCAGACCGACCAAGTCGATGAGCAACGCATCGTCCGGTGCCAGTCCGAAATCAGTCGCGGCCGGCCCCAGCCTGACGTGAGATCGCAGATCCCAGCGCTCGACCCGCAGTTGCAGTCTCTCCGCCAAGGCGGCCGGCAATTCCTGCAGCCGGGCGCCGCCTCCGGTCAGCCAAAGAACCGCCGGACGGGCCGCGTCACTCGTGGAGGAAAGCAACGGCGGCGAACGCAGGACCTCAGCGCCCAAGCGGCGGACGAATTGATCGAACGCCATCTGCCCGGCGGCGCGCTCCCGCTTTCCGACCGGCTGGTCCGCCGTGCTTTCGAATCCCCGGAGTTTGAGCGCCTCCGCCGCGGCATAATCCACTTGCAGTTCTTCGGCGACCTTCTGGGTGACGGTGTCGCCTCCGACGGCGAGCGTGCGGGCGAAAAAGCCCTGCGCTCCGCCATAGACGAGTTGGGACGACCGGGCACCGACCGACAAGACCAGCGCGCCGCCCGCCGGCGCAGGCCGGTAGCCGATCGCATGCCGCAGCACGAGCCAGGCGGGCAACGCGGCTTCAGGATACAAGCCGTTCTCCCTGATACGCGCACCGAGTTCCTCGACGAGCCGCCGCTTCGCCACCGCGAGCATTATTTCCCGACCGCGCTCATCCTCCGCGATGATGGAATGGCTCCAAACCATCTCCTCTGTCGCTGCCGACAGGCCCTGCCTCCGTTCAAACGCGATGATCTTCCGGCGGTGCCTGGCCGTGACGGGCGGAACACGGAACGAACGATTGAACGTGAGATGTCCGGGCAGACCGATCACGCATCCACCGCGCAGCTTTTCGCCCCGCAGCAATTCCCGGAGGGCTGCGCCGACCGATGCCATCCAGTTTTCCTCCGTCGAATCGCCGGCGCCCACGGTCCTCGTGGCGAACCGCTCCAGCACCAGCTGCTCCGGACCACCCGAAAACAGTCCGTACGCCACGTGACTGGCGCCGTAATGCACGGCCAGAATCCGAACAGGACGCATAGGGGATCGTTCTGCTATTTCGAATTTCACTGCCGCTGCAAGAGGATTCTTCCCTCCTGGGAAAAATATTGCGCGACCTCCTCCGCGTGCCACGCTCCGGCGACCGCGGCTGCACGCGCACCATTCATGGCGCCAATCCTCCCGTACAAAATCAGCGTCCTCGTGTTCCTGAAAAACCAAGCCGGCGAACACCTGCTCATTCTCCGCCAGAAGGCGCCCAACTTCGGCCATTGGAGTCCGATCGGCGGCAAACTGGAAATGGCCGCAGGCGAATCGCCCTTCGAGTGTGCCGTGCGCGAGACCGGGGAGGAGACCGGGCTGCGCATCACCAGTGACGACCTGCACCTCTTTGCGATGATCGCCGAGAAGGCCTACGAGGGGGAGACGCACTGGCTCATGTTCCTTTTCCGCTGCCGGCGCCGGCTCGACGGGCTCCCCCCCGACATCTCCGAGGGCCACTTTGCCTTTTTCAGCCGGGACGCCATCACACGTCTGCCGATTCCGGAGACGGATCGCGCGGCGTTGTGGCCGATTTACGACCGTTATCGCGACCATTTTGTCGCGCTCCGCGCCGACTGCGCCCCCGGCCGGCCGGTGCAGGTGGCGATCGAGCAGGTGACTCCGCCGCCCGCTCAGCCGGGCTGATGGGCTCCCGCGGTCATCCGTTTCGCGGCTTGCCGAAAAGGCGGCTGGCGCTTGATTAATTTCCGCTTATATCGCCCATTATCTGCAACCTGCAGAAAACGTTTCTTCGGTGAGCAACTCTCCTCCGGCCACACTCGAACAGAAGATGAATCCCGCGCCCGGACCGACTCCGGCCAGCCGCGCGCCCGTCAACGCCCGGTTGACCGCGGCGGAGCGTGTCGGACTTTATCGCCAGATGGTGCGCATCCGGCGTTTCGAGGAGCGCTGCCTGCGCGCCTATCAGCAAGGCCGGATCGGCGGCTTCCTCCATCTGTACATCGGCCAGGAGGCGGTGGCCGTCGGGTGCTGTTCGGTGATGGAGAAAAACGACCACCTGATCACGGCCTACCGCGACCACGGACACGCGCTGGCCGTCGGGATGAATCCGAACGAGCTGATGGCGGAGCTGTACGGCAAGGCCAGCGGCTGCTCGAAGGGCAAAGGCGGCTCGATGCATTTCTTCGATCCGGCCCGCAATTTCTGGGGCGGACACGGCATCGTCGGCGGGCAGGTGCCGCTCGGGGCCGGCATTGCCTTCGCGCTCAAGTACCGGGGCATTCCCGGCGCCTGCCTGACGTTCATGGGCGACGGCGCGGTCAACCAGGGGGCGGTGCATGAAACGTACAATCTGGCGGCGCTCTGGGATCTGCCGGTCGTGTTCGTCATCGAGAACAACGGATACTCCATGGGCACCAGCCAGCGCCGGTCGTCGGCCGGTCCCACCCTGGCCAAGCGCGCCGAGTCCTACGGCATGGAGTGGGATCTCTGCAACGGCCACGAGCTCTATGACGTGCGCGAGAAAACCGACAAGATGCTCCAGCTCGCGCGCCAAAAATCCCGGCCCTCCGTGCTCGAGATCATGACCTATCGTTACCGCGGACATTCGGTGGCCGATCCTGATTCCACTTACCGGACCAAGGAGGAGATTGAGAACTACCGGCGCACCAAGGATCCCCTCACCCTGATTCACGACACGCTGGTGGCGGAAGGCGTGCTCACCGCGGAACTGGCGAAGGAAATCGACACCGCCGCCCGCGCCGAGGCCGAGCGCGCGACCGAATTTGCCGAAGCGAGCCCCTTTCCGGCGACCGAGGACATCCTCAAGGACATCTATTGGGAGGAAGACAACCCGTCGCACAAACAGTCGCGGGGACGGATCGTCTTCGACTGATTTTGCCAGCCCCCCTTCCCTTCTCATCCCCGCCGTCACTCTCGAATGCCACTCATCACCTATCGCGAAGCGCTCAATCAAGCGCTGGCGGAAGAACTGGAACGCGATCCCAACGTCGTCCTGATGGGCGAGGAAGTGGGCCAGTTCAACGGCGCGTACAAGGTCAGCGAGGGCCTGCTGGAACGCTTTGGCCCGAAGCGCGTCATCGACACGCCGATCAGCGAGGCGGGCTTTGTCGGCCTCGGGGTCGGCGCCGCCATGCTCGGCGTCCGTCCCGTCATCGAGCTCATGTTCTGGAGCTTCTATTCCGTCGCGTTCGATCAGATCCTGAACAATGCCGCCAATGTGCGCTACATGTCCGGCGGACTGGTGAATGTCCCCATGGTCATCCGCGGCCCCGCCAACGGCGGGACCAACGTCGGCGCGACCCATAGCCACTCCCCCGAAAACATCATCGCCAATCACCCCGGCGTGAAAGTCGTCTGCCCGGCCACCGCCTATGACGCCAAGGGGCTCCTCAAGTCTGCCATCCGTGACAACGATCCCGTGATGTTTTTGGAGAACACGATTCTCTACAACGACAAGAGCGAGGTCCCGGCCGGCGAATATCTGATTCCCCTCGGCCTGGCCGACGTGAAACGCGCCGGCACGGACCTGACCATTGTGGCCCACGGCCGGGCGGTCATCCATTCGCTCAAGGCCGCCCAACTGCTCGAAGTCGAACACGACGTCGCCGTGGAAGTGGTCGACCTGCGCTCCATCCGCCCGCTGGACGAGGACACCATCTTGAATTCGGTGCGGAAAACACACCGGGTGTTGTTGGTCGAGGAGAACAAGCCTTTTTGCGGGGTCGGCGCCCAACTGGCCTATCTGATCCAGAATCAGGCATTCG
>DASRKV010000055.1:0-10545 GCA_035648795.1 Opitutaceae bacterium | reverse complement strand
CGCAGGGCGAGGGAGACAGTGGTGACGTGCACGCCCGCTTCGCGTGCGATGTCGGCAAGGGTAACCCGACGCTCGTTCATAGGGTGTCCCGAGCAATGGTCACCCCGCGCGCTCCCGCAAGTCTAAAGTTAGCACGGAGTGATTTTTGCTTCACCGTCCCTTTTGCGCAATCGTGCGGTTCACCGCCGCGCCCCAAGGGCATCGGCTGTTTGACATCATCTACCCTAACGCCGTCGGTTCCCCGCCAGCCATCCGCTGTTTATCCGTCTGTTCCCCACGTGTCCTGCGGCCGGCATTGCTATCCCTGCCACTCGATGATGTGACCCGCATGCTTGTGTTCCCCGTCCTCCGTCTGCCGTGCCTTTCTCCGTCCCGACATGACGCGGGCCGGGCTTCGACCGACCAGGAAACCAATCGGAGGTGAGATGGCTCGCGTTTGCTCCACTCCGGTTTTCTTCCCAACCCAACCGCCCAGCAAAACCCAAGACCCATGAAAAGACGTAACCAACCCCTCACCTTCGGGCTGCTGCTCCTCAGCGGCGCCCTCGCCGGCCCTCTGTCCGCCCAGACCCTGCCGGCTCCGACTCCGGCCACTCCGGCCGCCAAACCGGTTTCGTTTACTCCAGCGGTCGTTCCGGCACAATCCGCCGACGATCAGATCGTCAAGTTGTCGCCGTTCGAGGTGTCCTCGACCCGCGATGTCGGTTATCAAGCCACCGAAACGCTTGCCGGCACCCGCATCCGGACGAACCTTGCCGACGTCGGCTCCGCGATCCAGGTCGTGACGAAGGAATTCATGCAGGACGTCGGCGCCACCGACAACGGCACGCTCCTCCAGTACACCACCAACGCCGAGGTGGCCGGCACGCGCGGCACCTACCTGGGCCAGGGCAATGCCACTACCGTCGATGAGACCAACAATCTTCGCAATCCCGCGTCCGCGAACCGCGTGCGCGGCCTGGCCGCCGCCGACAACACCCGCGATTTCTTCGTCACCGACATCCCGTGGGACAGCTATAATGTCGACCGCATCGACATCCAGCGCGGCCCGAATGCGATCCTGTTCGGCCTCGGCAGCCCGGCCGGCATCGTCAACGCCTCGATACACAACGCCGAGTTTCACAATTTCGGCTCGGTCGAGGCAAGCACCGGCTCCTACGGCACCTTCCGCAGCAGCCTCGACTTGAACCAGGAGCTTTTTGATAACGTGTTGGCCATCCGCGTGGACGGCCTGTGGGACGATCACAAATACGAGCAGAAGCAGGCCGGGCAAAACGACAAACGCGGCTCCGCTGCGCTCCGGTTCGATCCGAATCTTTTCCACCGCTCCGACTTTCACACCAGCATCAAGATGAAGTTCGAGAACGGCGACATCAAGGCCGACCGTCCGCGCTCCCTTCCCCCCTACGATAGCATTACCCCGTGGTTCCAGGCAGATGCAGCTACCCCGGCTCAGAGGGACCAGAACAGCGGCTTGGGCAAGCTGGCGGTCCCCAATGGATACGTGCTCGGTTCAAACGCTGCGGCCTACTTTCCTTGGTTGGGCGGCTATGCCAACCAGCAGCAACCCATCTGGTTCGTCGATGGTACGACCAATGACCTTTACCGGATCTACGGTGGTTTCGTTAACACCGGTGCGCTCAATGCCGCCGGAGCTCCCCAAGGCGCCGGCGTCAATCTCGTCGGCATGAAGTATGCGGACACATTCTCCGATCTCACCAACTTTCATACGTATGCCCTCAACGCGAAACTGCCCAATTACCAATACGGCCAATACCGGGACCGCGTGTTGACCGACCCGACGGTTTTCGATTTCTACGACAACCTGATCGACGGTCCGACCGCGTCGCAATTCGAAAAATGGAACGCCTATAACATCGACCTCACCCAGACGTTTTGGGATGATCGCCTCGGCGTCGAGCTCAGCTACGACCGCCAGAAATACAAGCGTGGGGGCCAGGCGTTGCTCGGATTCACCCCGACGCTCAACATTGACATCCTGCAAAACTTCCAGGACTACGTTGTCGGGCCGGCCAACGCCAGCAATGGCAACGTCGCCAATCCCAACTTCGGCCGCCCCTTCGTCCCCGCTGGTCCGGGCTACGGCAGTTCCTACGAAAGCGATCGCAAGTATCTCCGCGGATCGCTCTTCGGTGAGGTTCGGGCCTCGGATTTCTTCGCCCCAAACAGTTTCCTCGCGAAGTTGCTCGGCAAGCACCGTTTCAACGCTGTCGGGAGCGACGAGAAATACTACACCGAAAACCTGGCTTGGCAGATGTATGCCAACTCCACGGCCTACGCGTCCTACAAGCTCCAGGGGAATCCAGACGGCTTCCAGAATCTCCCGCCAGTGGCGGTCGTTTACCTCGGCTCGACCTTGAAGAATGCCAATTCGGCGTCGGGAGCCGGCGTCTCGGGCATCACCTCCAATGTGACCCTGCAGAACGGGAATATCTATCAATTCGATTCGACCTGGAGGAGTCCGACGGGCGTCAACTTCAGCGACCCGTGGAACGTGCCGGCCAATTTGCAGCCGTTCTTCAATGGTGCCCCGGTGATCAACACCACCGTCACTCCCAATGTCCCCTATGCCCAACTCACGCAGGTTTCGAATCCCGCCAACTATGTCGGCTGGAACAGTAACTTCAATGATACCCTGCTGCGCTATGATAATGGCGCCGACCAGAGCCTGCTCACGGCAGCGGCCAAGAGCCTGCGGGAGACGAAGTCCTATGCTGGTTCGTGGCAGGGCTTCATATGGAATGACGCCATCGTGCCCACCCTCGGCTGGCGCTACGATGAGGTCAAAAGCAAGAGCGTGACCGCCCTGCCGGTAAGCGCCAACCGCGGTGCGTTTAACCTGAGCCCCGATGTCTACAAGCTGCCCAACGCCTTTCCGGCGAACCAGATCTTCAAGGATCATTCCACCGCGGGCGGCGTGGTGGTGCACCTGAACAAGCTGCTCGACAAGCACGACTTCCTGCCGATCAACATCAGCCTGACGTATGACAAGTCGAACAACTTCCAGGTCACGGACATTCGCCACGACATCTATGGCAGTCCGATCCCCAACCCGACCGGCACCACCAAGGAGTACGGCATCCTGCTTTCCACGAAGGACGACAAGTATTCCCTCCGCGTGGTAAAATATGACACCAAGTCGACCGGCGTCAACACGCAGCTCAGTAACAGCGGCCTCACCGGCACCATTAAAGATGCCATGAATTGGAAGAATATCAAGACCTACTATATGTCGGCCTATGCCTGGTCGACGGCGAACCAGACGGACGTCCGGCATTACTCCGGCGTACGGTATATGTGGGACGCGGTCTATGTGGATAATACGACTGGGAGGCCGGTCGGTCCGGGCGCTCCGGGGTCCCCCGTTCCCGCCAATTCCCATTTGGAAACACAGGAGCAAGCCGATACCCGCCGGGATGCAGCGATCACTGCTCTTAATGGCTTCCAGACGTTCCTTACCGGCAATGGCTACTTTGCGGCGTGGAACTATGGTGTTGGGCCCGCGTCGCTGTCTACCCTTACCACTCCCGGGGCTTATCAGGCCGATCCCGCCTCCCACCAGCCTGCCAGTACGGCGAGCGTGTATGATTATCGCGGCAACCCGGATTTGCAGAACTTCTTCGTGACCGCCGATACCCGGTCGAAGGGCTATGAGTTCGAACTCACGGCCAATCCGCTGCCGAACTGGCGCCTCGAGTTCAACGCCGCCCAAACCACCGCGATCCGCACGAACGTCGGTGGCGCCGCGCTCGATGGACTCGTGAGCTACATGGATACACTGATGGCCGGGCCCGCCGGCGACTTGGTTCGGTTCAACTCCGACTATTCTGCTGGGAATGAGCTGCGCCAGGACTGGACCAACTGGCGCGGCCAATACACGCTCCTCAAGCTCCAGGAAGGCTCGGCCGCCCCCGAGCTGCGCAAGTGGCGCTACAACGTCATCACCAATTATTCCTTCGACCACGGCGTCCTCAAGGGTGCCGGTGTTGGCGCCGGCTATCGCTGGCAGGATAAGGTCGTTATCGGCTATCCGGTGATCCCGAACCCGACCAATCCGACCCTGGGCAGCTTCGACCTCACGAAGCCTTATTACGGCCCGTCGGAAGACGCGGTCGACCTCTGGGTCAGCTATGAGCGGAAAATCACGAAGAAGATCGACTGGAGAATCCAGCTTAACGTCTACAATGTCGGGCAGAAGGATCGGCTCATCCCGATCTCCGTCGAACCCGATGGCCATACCTGGGCAGCGGCTCGTATCGCGCCCGTCCAGGAGTGGCAGGTGACGAACACGTTCTCGTTCTAGCGGCACAGGAACCCGGCTCCTCTCGAAGGGGGAGCCGGGTTTCCGTTTTCGGGCCGCTCTTGCCTGCCGGCGGGCCCTATCCAAGATTCTGGCAAGAATGACCGCCACGCCGGGCCTGCCCGGCGTGGCGCCTGTTCTTGCATCATGGCGTCCTTGGTTCTCACCGCTCAACCTCAGCCCATCGTCATCGATTTCTGGCGGGCTCCCGCATTGCCCTCGATCTGGACTTCACCCTCAAGACCTGCCGACTCTTTCGCCTCCCAATGATCGCTTTTCTTCGCGGTGCGCGTCAGACGATTTGGTGCAGCCTCGTATTCGTCACGTTGGCCAGCCCCAGGCCGTTGGCCGGAGAGATGCCGCTTGCCCATTGGGTCGGCACCTGGGTCACCGCGCCGCTTCCCGAGCCTGCAGCCCAGGACCAGACGCCGCTGGCTGGCGCCACCTTGCGTCAGGTCGTGCACGTGTCGCTCGGCGGCAGTCAGCTCCGGGTGCGCTTCTCCAACGCTTTCGGCAGCGGACCGCTGTCGTTTCATGGCGCGCACGTCGCCCTGGCCGCACCCGACGGTGCCCTCCAGGCTGGCACCGACCGCGCACTGCGCTTCGCCGGGCGGGCCGCAGTCACGATCCCGCCGGGTGCTTCCTTCCTGTCGGACCCGATCGACTTCGGGCTCGCCCCGCAGGCCGACGTCGCCATTTCGATTCATTTCAACCAGGTTCCGGCTGCGCTCACGACGCATCCCGGATCGCGCGCCACCTCCTACCTGCAAGCCGGCGATGCCCTCGCCGCGCCCGCGTTGCCCGCGGCGACCAAATTCACTCGTTGGCTTTTCATCAATGGCATCGACGTCCTCGTAGCCGACCCGCAGGCCGCGGCCATCGCGATCCTGGGCGATTCGATCACCGACGGCTACGGTTGCAGGCCCGACAAGAACGACCGCTGGCCCGATGAACTGGCCCGCCGCCTCGAGGCCCGGGTGGCCACGGCTCAATGTGCGGTGCTCAATCTGGGCATCGGGGGCAACCGGCTGCTGCGCGATGGTCTCGGCCCGAACGCACTCGCTCGCTTTGACCGCGACGTGCTCGCGCCGCCGGGCGTTCGCTGGCTGGTCGTGTTCGAAGGCATCAACGACATCGGCACCCGCCTCAAGGCCCGCGAGCAGGGCGCCAACTACGCCTCGGCTGCCGATATCATCGCCGCCGATGAACAGATCATCGCGCGGGCAAAGGCCCACGGCATCCGCGTCGTCGGCGCGACCATCACGCCGTACGCGGGGGCGGGATTCTACTGGAGCGCGGACGGCGACGCCGATCGGCGGACCGTCAACGAATGGATCCGGACCAGCGGACAATTCGACGCAGTTATCGATTTCGACGCTGCGCTACGTGACCCGAAGGATCCGACGCGGCTCGCCGCCGCCTTGGACTGTGGCGATCATCTCCACCCCTCCATTGCCGGGTACAAAGTGATGGCCGAGTCGGTTGATCCGGCGCTATTCGCAGAGCCGATGGCGCGCGCCGGAGCGGCTCCATGACTGCGGCTCCGCTCGGTGGGCGTCGGCTCATCTCGTCAACTCAACCCCTCCAAGCCATGCCGTTTCTCAGGCGATTTCGCTGCATCATTCCAATCGCGGTCCTGGCCGCCCTGGCGATTCCCGTGGGCGCCACCGGTCCCGTCTTGCCTCAGCTGCGCCAGCAGGGCAGCGCCATGCAGCTGATCGTGGATGACCAGCCGTTTCTCGTCCGCGGCGGCGAGCTCAGCAATTCCCACGGCGAGCCCGACTTCTTGCGGCCATCCTGGCCGAAGCTCAAGGCGCTCAACCTCAATACTGTCGTTGCGCCTGTCTATTGGGACATCATCGAACCTGTCGAGGGTCGGTTTGCCTGGGCCACCGTGGACGGCCTGTTGGCCGACGCCCGGGCCAACGGCATGCGCCTCGTGCTGCTGTGGTTCGGCTCGTGGAAGAACAGCATGTCCTGCTATGTGCCGTCCTGGGTGAAGACCGACCCCGCGCGCTTCCCGCGCGCCCGCGACTCGGCTGGCCGGCCGCTCGAAATCCTGACGCCGTTCGACGCCAACAACCGCGACACCGATGCACGCGCCTTCGCCGCCCTGATGCGGCATCTGCGCGAAGTCGATGGAATGCAAAACACGGTGATCATGGTGCAGGTGGAGAACGAAATCGGCATGATTCCCGAGGCGCGCGACCGCCACCCGGCGGCCGACGCCGCCTACGCCGGACCCGTGCCCGCCGAGCTGCTCGCCTGCCTATCCGCCCATCGCGACCGGCTTGCGCCGGAGCTGCGCGATCGCTGGGTCGCCCGCGGTGCCCGCACGAGCGGCACGTGGACAGAGGTCTTCGGCGAGGATCCCGCGAGCGCGGAGATTTTCATGGCCTGGGCCTTCGGTCGTTACGTGCAGACGGTCGCCGCCGCAGGCAAAGCCGAGCATCCGCTGCCGCTGTACGTCAACGCGGCCCTCATCCGCCCCGCCTTCCAGCCCGGCCAATATCCGAGCGCCGGTCCGTTGCCACACCTAGTCGACCTCTGGCGCGCCGCGGCCCCTGCGATCGACTTCCTCAGTCCCGACATCTATTTTCCCGATTTCGCCGAATGGGCCGACCGATACACGCGCGTGGGCAACCCGCTCTTCATCCCCGAGGCCCTGCGCAGCACTGACGCTTCGGTGAACAGCCTCTATGCATTCGGGGCGTGCAACGGCATTGGCTTCGCGCCTTTCGGCATCGAGTCCATCGGCGAACCCGCCGCCAGCCTGCTCAAGGCCAGTAATGACCTCGTGGCCCAGCTCACCCCGCTCATCACTGCGCATCAGGGCCGTGGCACGATGACCGCTCTGCTCCCGCCCGCCGCGGAGCAACGCAAACCCCATGAAGTCAGTCTCGGCGGCGTCACGTTGTCCGTGACCTACGAACGCCTGGAGTCCCCGGGCCTTGCCGACGGCGTTATCAACGAGGCGGGCGATCGCCCGGCGAACCGCATGCTGCTGCCGACCGGCGCGATTGTCATTCAGCTCGGACCTGACGAATTCCTCTTCGGCGGCATCGGGGTCACCATCACCTTCGCCGCACCGACGCCAGGCGACCCGCAGATCGGCATCCTCAGCTGCGCCGAGGGTCGCTATGAGGCTGGCGAGTGGCGTCATATTCGCTGGCTGAACGGCGATCAGACGCACCAAGGCCGTCATGTCCGGCTCGAACCGGGGCGCTTCACGCTCCAACGGGTGAAACTCTACCGCTACCGTTGACCAGATCCTGCCATGAGCCACCGGAGTCGAATCCTTTCCTCCCTGCTGGCTGCGTTTGGCGGTCTCGTTCCGGCCGTTGCGTCTGCCGCCGAGCCCGCCGTGAAGCGCGTGGCCTTGGTGTTCGATGACGGCCCGCGCCCGGCCGACGCTGAGCCGCTGCTGGCGTTGTTGGCGAAGGAGAAAGTGCACGCCACCTTCTCGCTGGTGGGCGATCGGGTGAACGAGAACCCGGAAACGGCAAAGGTCGTCGCGGCAGCCGGTCACGAGATCGTAAACCACTCGCAAACCCACGCTCACCCGCGCGACCTCGACGACGCCGCGCTCGATCGCGAGGTGGCCGGCGCACAACAGAGAATCCGCGCCGTCGTCGTCGCCGGCCCGCACTGGTATTGGCCGCCTTATCTCGAGGTGGACGATCGCGTCTGCGCGGCGGCGGCCCACGCCCAACTTGCCGTCTACACGCCGAGGCATCTCGTCGTCTCGATGGACTACGACACGAAAGTGCTCGCCGCGGAGATTCTGCGCCGGGCGACGACGGACGTGCGCGACGGTTCGGTGATCCTCTTCCATGAGTGGCGGACGGAGACGCGCGAGCAATTGCCCGCCATCCTCGCCGAACTGCGCCGGCAAAACGGCGTGTTTCTCACATTCAGCGAACTCTTCGCGTCGCTCACCGCGTCGGATAGCGCGAGCACCTCCAGTGGACCGGCGCAGGCGTCGGTTCCTGCTGGCGGCGAACCGCTCATCGCCGGCGACGCCGGTCTGCCGGCGACCCGGACGGCCGACAACGGCAACGGCACGTTCACCAACCCGCTGTTCTACGACGAGTTTTCGGATCCCGACCTGATTCGAGTCGGCGAGGATTATTATCTTACGGGCACGACGATGCACGCTATGCCCGGACTGCCCGTCCTGCACTCGAGGGATTTGGTGAACTGGCGGCTGCTCGGTTACGCGTTCGATCGCCTCGACCTCGGGCCGGAGTTCCGCCTCGAAGACGGCAAGGAAATCTACGGCCAGGGCGTCTGGGCGCCGTGTCTGCGCTACCACAACGGCACGTTTCACATTTTCACCAACATCAACCGGCACGCGACGCACGATCATCGACAAGTCCGCCGGCATGGGCGAGGGGTTGCATTTCTACAAAATCGGCGGCCGATACTTCATCACCAGCGCGTGGTTTATGGACCGCATGCGCATGGCCGGTGCCCGCGCCGCCATGGTTTCTTCGCCTGCAAGCAGGCTCCTACATAATTCACTGCAATATCCCGCGGACCCAAGCCTTGGCTGCCGGCGGGACGCCGAGATCCGGCTTGTCTCGGGCTGTCCGTGCTCATTTCCTGACACCATCATGCAGGCACTCGTGCTTGAGAAGACCCGGTCGCTCCGCCTGCGGGAGATCGCGATCGACGAACCGCTCGGTCCCCACGATGTGCGCATCCGCGTCCACACTGTCGGCGTGTGCGGCAGCGACGTCCATTACTACCAGCACGGCGCCATCGGACCCTTTGTCGTGCGCGAGTAGTAGCGGAAAGGGTCAGGTCTAGTATATTGTGGTTGACAGTGGGCGGGACGGGATCGGGCTGTTGAGATGACGCGCAAGCTGCTGCTCGAATTTCCCGGAGCGGAAATTGGACGCCATTGGGGGCATCTCGTCAGCTCCGCGGTTCGCAGCGTTGCGGTTGAAAAGCCTGGCCGGGTCGATCCATGGCATCCGTGGTCAAGAACTTCGGGCGCCGATTTGGTTGTGTTCAAATTAGGGCTCGTTAGAGTGCACCCGTGGTTGCTTTCCCATGAGTCCAAACTCGCTCCTCTTGCTTGAAGTTTTGCACGAGCGCCGGCTGGTCTGCGACGGGGCCATGGGCACCCAGCTCATGCTCGCCGGCCTGGAACAGGGATCGTGCGGCGAGGCCTGGAATCTGGACCATCCCGACCGGGTGCGGGCGATCCAGCAGCGTTATGTCGAGGCGGGCGCCGACTGTCTCATCACGAATACCTTTGGCGGCAGTTGCCTGATGCTCCGCCGCCACGGTCACGAAAAAGAGGTGGTGGCGATCAACGCCGCCGGCGCGCACCTCGCCCGTCAGGCGTTTGGCGGCCGGCCCGGCTACGTCCTCGGCGATATCGGGCCGCTCGGCGCCATCCTCGAGCCTTACGGCGAACTGCCGGTGGCAGAGGCGCAATCCGCCTTTGCGGAGCAGGCCCGGGCCCTGGTCGACGCCGGGGTCGATGCCATCATCATCGAAACGCAGACGTCGCTCGACGAGCTGGGCCTCGCGATCGACGCCGCCCGGGCCGCCGGTGCACCGTGCATCATCGCCTCGCTGGCCTACGACCTCTCGGTGGACCGGACTTTCTATAAGACGATGATGGGCGTCTCGCCCGAGCAGGCCGCGGAATTTGTCGCGGAGCGGGGTGCGCAGGTGGTGGCGTTGAATTGCGGAACGGGCATGGATATGGCGGGCGCCGCCAAGGTCGCGCGGATCTACCGCGAGCATTGCGCGCTGCCAATCATGGTGCAGCCGAACGCCGGTCTGCCCGTGCTCGAAAACCTGAAGGCAGTCTACAAGCAGTTGCCGGCCGACATGGCCCGCGCCGTGCCCGAGGTCCTCGCGGCTGGTGTGGGCATCGTCGGCTCCTGTTGTGGCAGCACGCCGGAACATACCCGGGCCATCCGGCAGATGGTCGATGCATTCGGGCGGTAGTGGCGGAGAGGGGACGCCCGCCTGAAAAGGTAGCCGCGAGCGCCAGCGAGTGGACCGAAAGCATGGGCGCCTGCCCGGGCCTGGAGTTTGACCGAACCACGGGCGAGACGCCCGTGCCACTCTCCAAATCGGGCTTGTATCGCCCTGCCCGTTGTCATCCTTTCATTTCGTCATGCAGGCTCTCGTCCTGGAGAAAACCCGGTTGCTCCGCCTGCGGGAGATCGCGATCGACGAACCGCTCGGTCCGCATGATG
>DASRKV010000054.1:0-3881 GCA_035648795.1 Opitutaceae bacterium | reverse complement strand
GGCCGACATCCACGAGGGAAAATACAGGGTGGCCGCAAACGGAATCCCGGTCATCAGTCCCACCACGGGCGGAACCAGCAATCCGACACCGACCATGCCGAGGCCGCTCAACAGCACGGTGGAACCATATCTCCCGGTCAGCCTGGCGGCGGCCACCGCCACCACGGCCAGCAGGAGCCACTCGACCGCCGTGATGAGCGCGATGGGCGCGAGCATTTCGCCGAGGACGACCTGCCAGCCCCGCAGCGGATAGGTCTTCACCACGTCGAGCCGCTGCATCAACAAGCGGACCTCCCGGCGCATTAGCATCGGACCCGCAATCAACACCCAGAAGCCCAGCGGCAAGGCGGCTGCCTGCACGACCACCAGAACCGTCCGATACGCCGGTTGGGCCGCGAGCCAGAGCATCACGCCGAGGACGCCCGCCGAAATGAACAACCAGTTGCGGGGATAGAACCAGGGCCCGGCCGAGATCAGGGCCCGCCACAAAAACGCCGGTGCTGCCAGCCCGTGCGGCCGCAGGGCGAAAGGCTCGCGCCGCTTCCGGGCCGGCTGGTTTCGGTCGCCCCAACGGCCTGCCCGCCGCGCCGCGCCACGCTCCGCCCGGCGCCGGGCGAGTTCGAGGGACGCTTCTTCGAAAGCCACCTCGGAGCGGATGACCCAGAGATAATGCCCGGCGAGGATCAGCAGGGCCGGCCCGAGCGCCCGGAGAAATGCGGCCAGATCCGGGGCAAAGAACGGGCGCAGGATCCAGAGGCAGGGAGCGAGCAGCCAGGCCACGGGCGGCCGGGCGAACACGCCCTGGAGATAATGGACCATCGCCATGGGGTCGGCCAGGTCGGCGGCGCCGGGTGCCGGAATCGTGCGGCGCAGCCACGACCAAAGCCCGACTCCGATCAGCAGAAGTCCTCCGCCGAACAGCGCGCGCCGGCGCGCCGGGTTCAAACCCAAGTTGAGCAGGCGCTCCCGGGTGAACGAGGCCGCGATGCTATGCAGCTCGAGGGTGGAGAGCAGAATCCACCAGCCGGCGGCGTGCGTCCAGGCGTTGCCTCCGAGAAAGCCAAACCGCTGCGAGACGAGCGAAAACAGCAGGGCGGAGAACAGAATGCGGATTTGGGATTTCAGCAGTTTGTAACGCACCAGCACGCGGCGGAGTACCGGCGCCGGGAACAGGAAGGCGACCTCCGCTTCGGTGAAGGTGAGCGCCGCGCGATTCGCGGAGAAGATCCACGCGTACACAATCCGCGCCGCCATGATCAGGGCGGCGATGGAAATGCCCACCAGCAGACCGATGTTGGCGGACGCCACCGTCGCGCCCGGGCCGGCGCCGCGCCACGACGACCGGCGGAAAAAGAGGAAATAGAAATAGGCGAGGCCGAGCAGCGTCGCGATCAGGTAGCGGGGTTGACGCAGGCGCCGGACGCGCTGTGCCACCGCGTTCTTGATCACCGTTGCCTGCAGATAGACCAGGGCCCCGGTCATGGCTTTTCCAGCACGGGTGGAATGCGGTCATCGCCGGTGGCCGTGAAGAACACGTCCTCCAGACTCGCGTCGGGTTGCTGGGCGAAGCGCCGGCGGACCTCGGCCAGCGAGCCGTCGGCGATCTTCTCGCCCTGTTTGAGGATGAGGACGTGGGTGCACACCTCTTCGAGGAGACTCAGCAGATGCGAGCTGAGAATGATGGCCGCGCCTTCGCGCGCGAGGCGGCGCATCGTATCCTTCATGCGGCGGATGCCGGCGGGATCGAGGCCGGTGAGCGGTTCGTCGAAGAAGATGACGCGCGGGGCATGGAGCAGGCCGCAGACAATGGCGAGCTTCTGCTTCATGCCGCGCGAAAGTTCCCCGGGCAGCAGATCCCGTTTGTCCGCCATTTCCAGCTCGGCGAGGAGGGTCTGGGCGCGGGCAGCGAAATCCGCCACGCCATACAGGCGGGCCACAAAGACGAGGTGTTGCCAGACGGTGAGGTAATCAAAGAGGCGGGGTTCGTCGGGAAAGAAGGCGAGCTGCCGCTTGGCCCCGACGGGATCGGTCGCGAGGTCAACCCCGGCGATGCGCACCGTGCCGCGCGTGGGCGGGATGACGCCGGTGCAACACCGCAACGTCGTAGTCTTGCCGGCGCCGTTGGGGCCGACGAGACCGGTGACCTCGCCGGCCTGCACGGCAAACGAGAGATCCCGCACGGCCGTGAACTCGCCGTAACATTTGGTGAGGCCGCTGACTTCGATCATGCGGCGCGACAGTGGGGGATTCCACGGGCGAAGTAAATTCCGCACCGGTGACCATGCCGCGCCCTGATTGTAGAACCGCGCGGCGGAAGGCGGCGCAGCCGTGTAACCACCGCGCCGAGGGGGCGTCTTGCCCCGTAGGTGAATCCAGCGGCGAAACCTCAACCCGCCTGACAGACAAAGAAAGAGTGCATGAAACCAACGCTTAGAATCGCAGTGATCGCGGCCGGTCTCGCCGTTGCCGCCTGGCCCGTCCTTCGCGCGGCTGACGAACCCGCGCCCGCCCCGCCTCCGCCGCCTCCGGCCGCCGGCGGAGACAAATCTCCTGACGCCCGCCCGCACCATGGGCAGCGCGATCCGATGGAACAGTTGGAGCGGCTGAAGCAGGCGCTTGGCCTCACGCCGGAGCAGTCCGACCAGATCGCGGCGATCATCAAGGGGAATGCGCCCCAGCGGCAGGCGATCTTCAGCGACGATTCGTTGTCGCGCGAGGAGAAGGGCGCCAAGCTGCACGAGCTGATGCAGGGCACGCAAACCCAGATCCGGGCCCTGCTCACGCCGGACCAGCAGAAGAAGTTCGACGCCATGCCTCGTTTCGGACGCCGAGGAAGAAACGGTGGTCCCGGGCCGGGAAACCCGCCGCCCGGCGATGCGCCGCCTCCGCCACCGCCTGGTGACATGCCGCCACCGGCCAGTGCTCCCCCTGCGACCGCCAATCCGTCCACGGGCGGCAATACCTAACCTACTGAGGCCTAAATAATGTGGTGACGGATCGAGGTGGAGCGGCTTGTCCCCAAGACGCATTGGGGCGCGTTGAGGACAACGCGCTCCACCAACGTCACTTCATTCCGCAAGATTCAGTAAGACCATTTTCCGGGGAGCGCTCTCCCCGCAGTTCTGCAACCCGCCGCGGCACCGTTCGGTCCGCGGCGGTTTAATTTTTCGACAACCGGGGACGCGGGCCGCACCCTGTCGGCCGGATGAAGTCCGAGCGGATCATGATCATCGGCGGCGGGGCTGCCGGATTTTTTGCGGCGATCGCCTGCGCCGGGCGCAACCCGGACGCGTCCGTCGCGCTCTACGAACTCACCGCCCAACCGCTGGCGAAAGTGCGGATATCGGGCGGGGGCCGCTGCAACGTCACCACCGCGTCCACGGATCCGGCGGAACTGGTGCGGCACTATCCGCGCGGGGGACGGGAGCTGCTCGGGCCGTTGCATCGCTGGGGCCCGGCCGAAACCGTCGCCTGGTTTGCGGCGCACGGGGTGGAGCTCAAAGCGGAGGCCGATGGCCGCATGTTTCCGGTGACCGACGATGCGGTCACGGTGGTGACCTGCCTGCAGCGCGCCGCCGCGGCCACGGGCGTGATCGTGCGCACCCGGTGCGGCGTGCAGGCGGTGCGCCCGGGGTTTGCGGTGGAACTCACCACGGGAGAGACCGTCGCGTGCGACCGCCTGTTGCTGGCGACCGGTGGCGGAAAGGCCGGGGGCGGTCTGGAGATGGCGCGGCAGCTCGGCCACACCGTTGCCGCGCCGGTGCCTTCGCTGTTCACTTTTCAACTGACGGATCCCCGGCTGGCGGGGCTGTCGGGCGTGGCGGTGGAGCACGTGGAAGTCCGGGTGTCGGGGACGAGCCTGTGTGAGCGCGGCCCATTGC
>DASRKV010000053.1:0-2945 GCA_035648795.1 Opitutaceae bacterium | reverse complement strand
GATGGGCACGGGCACGGATGTCGCCATGCACAGCGCCGGCCTGGTGCTGGTCAAGGGTGACCTGGCCGGCCTCGTCAAGGCGCGACATCTCAGCCGCGCCGTGCTGCGCAACATCAAGCAGAACCTGTTCCTCGCCTTCGTTTACAACGGTCTGGGCATTCCGATCGCGGCCGGGGCGCTTTATCCGGTATGCGGCTGGCTGCTCAATCCGATGCTGGCAGGCGTCGCCATGAGCCTGAGTTCGATTGGCGTCGTCTCCAACGCCCTGCGCCTGCGCCGGCTGCGGCTGTAGCGCGCATCTTTCGTGGAGACGAGGCGCGCGTCGCGTTTTCGTTGGCCAGCTTCAGGCCATTCCACTTCACTCCGCCCTTCCATTTGAGCACGTTCAAACAGGCGCTGTCACGACCGGGAATCTGGGCCTTTGTCCTCATTGGGGCAGCCGCATTTGTCCAGTTGCTCACGACCTTCGCACGCGTGGATTCGCCGGAATACGGAATCACCAAATTCATCGTCATCGGCCATGAGTTTGACGCCCGCGGTCTGGCGGTATTCCGGTCGACGCCGAAATACATCGGCCCCTCCGACCGCTGGGGATTCGACGGCCAGTTCTACGCCGAACTCGCCCTCGATCCGTTGCTGCGCGATCCGCAACTCAAGACCGGGCTCGACAACCCGGCCATCCGGGCCCGCCGCATCCTGTTGTCGTGGCTGGCCTGGCTCGGCGGTCTGGGCCGGCCGTTCTGGATCCTGAACGTCTACGCCGGCCTCAATCTCGTTTTCTGGATCGGGTTTGCCGTCATGGCAACTCTGCTATTCCGCCCTTACGGCTGGGCGGGGCTCGCCGGTTTTGCCGCGATGCTGCTGACCTGCGGCGTCATCGAATCCCTGCGCTCGGCGCTCACCGATTTTCCCGGTTTCGTCCTGATGACGCTTTCTCTGTTGATCGGCGGCGCCGGGGGCGCGGGGGTGCTCGCGCTGGCGGCCCTGACCCGCGAGCCCGACATCATGGGCCTCGTCGGACTGTGGAACTACCGGCCGCCCTGGGGGGCCACGACCCGACGCAACCTGCTGCTCGGTCTCATCGCCGGTCTTCCGCCGCTGCTGTGGTTTGGCTATGTCGCCTGGCGGTTTCCGCTCCACGGGGCCGTCGACGGCGGCAACATGAGCTGGCCGTTGCGCGGCATCATGGGGAAACTCGGTGAATTCAGCGTTCGCGCCGCCAATGGAGACATTGCCTGGAAGGCGTGGGGCTCCGTGTTCTTCACCAGCGAACCCTTGCATGCGCTGCTGACGATCATCGCCACGCTGACCCAGGTCATCTATCTGTTCACGCATCGCGAGTGGGACAACCGGATCTGGCGGGTGGGCGCGTTCTTTGCGCTCTTTTTCCTCTGCATCGGCTTTCCGTCATGGGAAAGCCACTTCACGATCACCCGGCACGCCCTGCCGATCACCCTGGCGTTTAACCTTGTTCTGGCGATGCGCGCGCGCCGCGATTGGCTGGTCTGGTTCCTTCTCGGCAACTGCTTTGTGCCCTATGGCGTCTACCAATTCGCGCTTTACGGCGCGAGCGGCGCCGGTTCGCCGGTGGAATTCCATATCGTGTCCACCCAGCCGTCCACCCGGGCCATCCGGGCACAATTTGCCCAGGGTTGGTCGGACGAGGAGTGGACGCGCCAACATACGTGGCGATGGGGCACCGCGAAACACGCGACGCTGACCCTCGTCAATCCGACGGCCGAGCCGGTCGAGGTCGGCTTGTCGTTCACCACCCGGAGCATTTTTCCCCGGGATCTGAAAGTCAGCGTGCGCGGCGCCGCGCTATGGTCGACGCGCTCGATGCAGTCCAAGCTGCCCGTCCAGACCGGACGGTGTCTCCTTCCGCCCGGAGAAACGGTCGTCAACTTCGATTCCTCAAGCCCCCCCGTGATGTCCGGCAGCGGGGGCGACACCCGCCTCCTGACGTTCCTGGTGCAGGATCTTCAGATCGTTCTTTCTGCGCCGCCGGCCAGAGGCTGAAACAATCCCGAGCGCGGCGGACCCGGCGGTCCGCCCTCCACCTTTTCACAGTTGGCGGGCGCTAGACGAACTTCAATTTCCGGGCGGCAAACAGGACCATGCGCAGCAGCAGCCAGCCATGCCGCCAGCGCCGGATGTTGGTCTGGCCGTAAGTGCGGTTGCGGTAACGGATCGGGATGTCGTGGATCTTGAGATTCAGCTTGTCCGCGCCGAACAGCAGGTCGAAGTCGCCGAACGGATCGAAGTCGCCAAAATACTGCCGGTTGGCGGCGAGCCTCCCGTAGTCGGCGCGGCGGAGGGCTTTCGTGCCGCAGAGCGTGTCCTTCACCGGCTGGTCAAGAAGCCAGGAGAACAGTACGCCGAACACCTTGTTGGCGCATAGATTCAAAAACTGCATGGCCTGTTTTTCCAGCGGGTAAACGAGCCGCGATCCGTTCGCGAAGTCGCAGCGGCCGCTCGCCACCGCCTCATAGAACTTCGGCAACGATTCGGGCGGGGTCGTGAGGTCCGCGTCGAGGATCATGAGAATATCGCCCTCGGCCGCGGCAAAGCCTTCGCGGACGGCATTGCCCTTGCCGCGACCAGTCTGCTGCAGGAGCTTGATCCGCCGTTCCGGGCAGGCCGCCTTCACCCGCAGGATCTCCTCCCAGGTCTGGTCGCGCGAGTGTCCCTCGACGAAGATCAGCTCGGTTCCCGCGCCCATCTCCGGCGTGCGCCGCACGGCCGCTTCGATGTTGCCGGCCTCGTTGCGCGCCGGCACCACGATGGAGACGCGGCAGGCCAGCGGCGGGGCCGCCGGCCGCGGCCGGGCAACGGTAAAAATCGACAGGCACAGCGGCGGCAGGAGCGGCGCGATCCAGCGGTTGAGCAGCGCCGCCAGCAGCGGCGTCGCGACCGGCCAGAGGAGACGCGACTGGGTTTTGATC
>DASRKV010000052.1:0-11843 GCA_035648795.1 Opitutaceae bacterium | reverse complement strand
TGACCTCGCGGCAATCGGCGGGTCGGATGATAAACATTCCCTTTCTGTGGCCTGCGTGTATTCCGTGGTTTCATCCATGGCCCGCATGTCGGTCAGGCAGATGTGGAAGGCGAAACTCGAGGGCCGGCTGTCCACGCCGGTCTCGTGGGACACCCCCGGCGGGGGCCGCCGGCCTTTTGCCGGCCGGGTGCTCGGAATCGACCCCAGCCTGCGAGGTACCGGCCTTGCCTTGATCGAGTTTGGGTCGGGGCGGCAGGCGTTGCTCCTCCGGGCGCGGACGGTGCGCGTTCCGGCCCGATGTTCGATGGCCGAGGCCCTGGCGGAGATTCACCGGGCAGTGACCGAATTTCTTGACGGTTCCGACGTGCGCCACGTGGCGCTCGAACAGACGATTTACGTGCAGAACTTCCAGACGGCGCAGATTTTGGGCGCGGCGCGGGGCGCGGCGATCGCGGCGGCGGCGTTGCGCGACAAACCCGTGTTCGAGTATCCTCCGTTGCGCGTAAAGCAGGCGGTGGTCGGCGTCGGGCGGGCAAGCAAGCAGCAGATGCAGCGGACGATCATGGCCCTGCTGGGGCACGGCGCCCCGCTGGCGGCCGACGAAGCCGATGCGGCGGGCGTGGCCATGTGCCATGCGCTCACCTGGCACGGTGACGAATAGACGGCTGACGACGGCTACCCGAGCACGGCCTTCAGGATGCGACCGATGTCCGCCGCCCGGTAGGGCTTCGTAAGATAGCCGCAGAAGCCCAATTCGAGACACTGTTTGGCCATGTCCTCGCTGGGGTAGCCGCTGGAGACAATCGCGCGAACGTCGGGATCCAGATCACGCAGCTTCCTGATTGTTTCCTCGCCGCCCATTCCGCCGATGACGGTGAGGTCCAAGATCACCACGTCGTAGGGCCGGCCAATATTGAGGTAGCGCTTGTAGAGCGCGATGGCCTCCTCGCCTTTCCTGGCGACGTCGAACTTGTACTTGAGGCTTTGCAGCATTTCTCCGGTGAGGGCGCAGATTTTTTCGTCATCATCCATGAACAGGATGCGACCGGTGCCGAAGCGCGGCGTGGGCGCGCGACGGGCCTCGACCCCGGACGGTTGGTCGGCCCGGGGCAGAAAAACGGTGAAGGTCGTGCCGGTGCCGACGGTGGAATCCACTCCGATCTGGCCGCCATGCTGGCGGACGATGTCAAGCACCGTGACGAGGCCGCGGCCGGAGCCGCGTTGCCTGGTCGTGACAGACTCCGCGAAGATCGTCTGGAGGTTTTCCGGCGGGATGCCGCATCCGTCATCTCGCACCTCAAACTGCACATAATGGCCCCCCGCCAGCGGGGCAATCTGACCCTCGGCGAGCAGGGTGTTGGCGGCGCGCAGCCCGACATGACCCGGACGCCCCTCGGGCATCGCCTGGAAGGCGTTGACCACCAGGTTCTGGAAGGCCTGGACAAGTTGTCCGCGGTCACCGAGGATGTTACCGGTGCCCGGCGCGACATCGACTGACACCTCCGTCGTGGCGCCCGCGGCGGCGACACGGGCCGCCTCTTTCAGTACGGAGACCGGCGCCAGCACCGTCTGCCCCGCTGTTCCTCCCTGGGCGAAAGCCGGGGGTTGTTGGGTCGGTCCCTCCGCCGGGCCGGCCTTTTCGCCGTCGGCGAGGCGGGAATCGTCCCGGTGGCCCTCGGCTGGCGGATTTTCTCCGGGAATCGTGGTCGGAAGATTGTCGGAATCATGGGCGATGCCGCCGGCCAGGACGCCCGGCGATTCCAACCGGTCGGACTTGATCACCTCCTCTGGAGGCAGGGTGATCTCCTCGGGATTGCAGAGGATGACCACCGCGCCGACCGTCCGGCCCGTTGCGTCAGGGACGGGCCGTGCGCTGAAGGTGATCGGCTCGGCGGCGGCACCATCGCCGCGGCTCAGTGCGTAGTCGTTGTTCAACGGCACTGCTTCCCCGAGTTCGAACAGGCGGCTCACCGGAAACTCGGCGGCGTGGCCGGTGGCGCGGTGAACCAGGGGCAGAAGTTCTCCGAGAGCCAGGCCGCGAAGCTCGTCCGGCGCCTGCCGGAGAAGCCGGGCGGCTTTGTCATTCACCCAGGTGGTCCGCCCGGCGGCGTCGGCGAAGATAACGCCTTCGCGCAAATCGGCGAACGCGGCGGCGAGCAATGCAGTGGGAAGCGGCCGGTCGCCGACGGCGGGAAGCTCCAGGGGCAGGGCCACATGGAAGCCAGTGACCCGGAGCAACTCGCGTTTGCGGGAGACACGACGAGACACCCCGCCGAGCACCCAGAGATAATGACCGTCCCGGTGACGCAGCCGGCAAAGATCGAGATAGACGGGCTGCCCGGGGTTCCGGGAGAGGAAGAACTCTTTCAAGCCGGCGGGAGCATCGTCCGGATGCAGCGCGCGGGCGAGCGCGTCGGAATCGTCGGCCGGGTCCTCGGCGGTATAGCCGAGCAGCCGTTTCCAGGCCGGAGAGAACCAGTGGCATCCGGCGGCAAAATCGAGATCGAACGCGCCCAGCGGGCCCTGGCCGGAGAGCTCCGCGAAGCGCCCTTCGCTTTCCATGCCCGCGTCCTCAAACTCCTTGCGTTCGGAAATGTCGATGTGCACTCCGACCACGCGCTCAATCTCGCCCGCAGAGCCGAAGACCTGGAGCCCGATGCCGTGCAGCCAGACATAATGGCCCTGTTTGTGGCGCAGGCGGTATTCCGCGGAAAAGCCGCGGGCGCCGTGGCAGGATTTCGGAGCCGCCCGGTCGGGGGCCGCGGCGGAATCCTCCGGATGCAACACGCTGCGCCAGGTTTCAAAGGTGGCGTCGAGTTCGTGGTCAGCGTAGCCCAACTGCCTTTTCCAGGCCGGGGAGTAATAAAATGTGCCGGCCTTGAAATTGAGGTCGAAGACGCCGACCGGGCTGCGGTCTGCCAGCATTGTGAGCAAATCCTCGCCCGCGGGAGCGTCCACCGTCTGGACGAAGGCGATGCAGCCGGACGTCGACGAGAACGTGGCCTTTTCCAGCCGCACGGACACCTCCAGCCGGGTGCCGTCCCGGGGCTGGGCGGTGAGGCACAGCGGACCGATCGCGGCGGCGGACAACAGCGCTTTCCACTGAGAATCGAGCGACCGCAAGTCTTGCGAGAAGGCGTCGAGCGCGAAGAGTGCGGGGAAATGCTCGCCGTTCAGCCCGGTTTCTCCCGCCCGCCAGAGCGCACGCGCGCCGGCATCCGCGAGGAGAATTCTCCCGTTTTCGTCCAACACGAGGACTGCCGCCGCCGCGCTACGGGCATCGACAGCGGTCGCGCCAACGAACTGGGTTTGCGGGGGATTCGCCACAGAGACTTGGATGTGGGAATGGCGCCATGGGGGCGCCGACCCATCATGCCGCCGGAATCGTGGTTAATCCAGGCGGCTTGTTAAGAACAAAATGGGGGATACGATCCGCCGCCGGCGCACCAACGCCGCACCCGGCCCGCCAAGAAGTCGATGTAGGCCGGATGATCGTTCAGACAAGGGATGTGTTCAAAGGACTCGCCACCCGCCCGGAGGAAGGTCGCGCGGCCCGCCATCCGGATTTCCTCCAGCGTTTCCAGACAGTCGGTGGTGAAAGCGGGCGTGATCACCAGCAAGCGCTTCCGCCCCCCGGCGGCCAGGCGTTTCAATTCATGGTCGGTGTACGGTTCGAGCCAGGGTTCGCCGACGAGGCGGGACTGGAAGGATACCGAGTAACGCGCGGGGTCGAGGCCGGCGCGGCGGGCGAGGAGTTGCGTCGTCCGCGTGATCTGCGCCTTGTAGCAGGTCGCATGCGCGGGGCTGCAGGTGTTGCAGCAATCCGGCACCACCGTGCAATGCGCGCGGGAGGAATCCGCCTTGCGCAGGTGACGGACGGGAATCCCGTGATAACTGAACAACAGGTGATCGTACGGGCGGGCCAGGAAAGGCTGGATCGTGGCATATAACGCTTCGATGTAGTCGGCGTCGGCGTAGAACGGCGGCACGGTGTCCAGGCGCAGGCGGGGCGCGAGGCGCGCGACTTCGTCCCGGACCTTGACCACGACAGTTTCCCAGCTCGACATCGCGTAGTGCGGGTACTGGGGGATGAGCAGCAACTCGCTGATCCCGCCGGAGGCCAGTTGCTCGACGGCCGTGGCGACGGCGGGCCGGCCGCAGCGCATGGCGAGCGCCACCGGCACCCCGGGTCCGAGCGCGGCGGCGAGCTTTTGCTGCACGTTTCGGCTGGTGACAACCAGCGGCGATCCGGCGGGCGTCCAGACGCTCGCGTAGGCGTGGGCCGATTTCGCGGGCCGGGCACGGAGGATGATGCCGTGGAGCAGCAGCCAGCGCAGGGGCTGGGGCGGGGCGTCGAGCACCCGCTTGTCGCCCAGGAATTCCGCGAGATAGCGGCGGACGTCGGCGACCGAGGTGGATTCGGGCGAACCAAGATTGGCGAGAAGGACGGCGCGTTGGGCCATGGACGCCCGTTACTGGTCGGGAGATTCTCCGCGGTTGTCAAACGCCGCGTGAGCGCCGTCGGGTCAGGTCTCGCGGGCGGATTGGATCAGTGTGAGCAGGCGCTGCATGTTTTCCGGCGCGATCCGGTCCGTGACCACCGTTGGGGGACGGCGGTGGTCCACGTCGAGGCGCAGCCCACGTTCGCTGCCGGGCCGCACGAAATCCTCGACGAAATCCATGCCTCCGCGCCGCTTGATCCATCGATAATACGGATCGGCCTCCTCGGCTTCGATGACGCAGTCGATCCGGAGGAAGACATGGCAGTAGAGCGTCAGATCGCGAAATGAGCTAAACCACGTCGGCGGATTCAGGAGGACATCGCGGATGATCAGCGTCATGATGAAACGGCCAGCAAGCATGAATCCTGCCGGAATTCGCGGCCGGAGGATTTTGACATTGCGGGTTGCGGAGCGCGAACGCATCACTGAACGTTGGCATCAATTGGCGGCGATCCCGCTGCGACCGCCAGTCAATCACCTTCTCCCATGAGTTCAAATCGCCGGCCCGTCCTCCTCGTCATCCGCGATGGCTGGGGCAAAAACCCCCACCCGGAACAGGACAACTTCAACGCCGTCCACCTCGCGCGCAAACCCTGCGACGACCTGTTGCATAGGAGCTATCCCATGACGCTGGTGAAGGCGTCCGGGCTGGATGTCGGTGTGCCCGAGGGCGTGATGGGCAACAGCGAGGTCGGCCATCAGAATATTGGCGCCGGACGCATCGTGGACCAGGAGATCGTGCGGATCACCAAGGCGATCGCCGACGGCGAAATCGCCGGCAATGCCGTCTGGCGCGCCGCCCTGGACCGCGTGAAAGCACGCGGCACGAAGCTGCATTTCCTCGGGCTGGCCTCCGATGCCGGGGTGCACAGCCTGCTCGAGCACCTTTACGGCCTGCTGCGGATTGCGCACGAGGCCGGCGTCACGAAGAACGTTTTCATCCACGCCTTCATGGACGGCCGCGACACGCCGCCGGGCAGCGGCCTGGGCTTCATCCGGCAGCTCGAAGCCCGGACCGCCGAACTCGGCGTGGGCAAAGTGGCCAGCGTGTGCGGTCGGTTTTACGCGATGGACCGGGACAACCGGTGGGAGCGCGTCACCCGTGCCTACCACCTGCTGGCCGGAGTGAAGGCCGACGCGATCGCGCCCAACGCGGTCGCCGCGGTGCAGCAATACTACAACCAGCCCACGAACGACTCGCAGAAAGGCGACGAGTTTGTGATTCCCACCTGGGTGACCGGCGCGGACGGCAAGCCGGTGGCAACGATCGGCGACGGCGACAGCGTCGTCTTCTTCAACTTTCGCGGCGACCGTCCCCGGGAACTCTGCCGCGCCTTTTGCGAGGACGGCTTCAAGGAATTCGACCGCGGCCGGAAGCTCGACCTCTTCTTTGCCGGTCTGACCGAATACAAGAAGGGGCTGCCGGTCGAGACGATCCTCCTGAAACCCGCCAAGATCAAGAGCATCCTGGGGGAATACGTCGCGTCGCTCGGATTGAAACAGTTCCGCAGCGCGGAGACGGAGAAGTATCCGCATGTCACTTTTTTCTTCAACGACTACCGGGAGGAGCCCTTTCCGGGGGAGGACCGCGCCATGGTGGCGAGCCCGAAAGTGGGCACCTACGATCTGGCGCCCGACATGTCGTCCATGGGGGTGACGGTGGGCGCGCGCGACGCCATTCTGTCCGGCAAATACGATCTGCTCGTCGTGAACTACGCCAATCCGGACATGGTCGGCCACACCGGCTCCCTGCCGGCGGCGATCCGGGCGGTGGAGGCGACCGACCTCGGCACCGGCGTGCTGCTCGAGGCCGTGCTGAAGATGGGCGGAGCCGCGGTGGTCTGCGCGGACCACGGCAATTGCGAGCAGATGTGGGACTTCGTGCAGAATTGTCCGCACACCGCGCACACGCTCAATCTGGTGGAGGTGTTCGTGGTGGGCGAGGGGTTTGCCGCCGGCAAAACGAAACTGCGCGACGGCGGCCGCCTGGCCGATATCGCACCGACCCTGCTGCAGTTGATGAAGCTGCCCCTGCCGGCCGAGATGACCGGGCGGAGTCTGATCACGTGAGCGGCCGGCATTCCAGCCGGGAACGCCTCGGGGAGCCGGAGCCGCGGAGGCGCGCGCTCCAGGCGTCGGGGCGGGGCACATGGGAGGAGCGCCGGACGCAGGCTTGCGGTGGCGCAGTTTTCATTTAGACCGGAGTTGTCTCGAAATCTCACCGCCATGGCGGAAATCAGCTACGAGCTTAAGCAACAATTGATCAACGATGCCCACCTGCGGGTGGCGCGTTCGGTGCTGGAGGAATCCCGCAATGATCTGCAAACGCGGATCGAGGCGCTGGAAAAAACGCAGTCGTCGGTCGACCGGCTGATGGCCGCGGCCGGCCGGCCGCGGGAGATTTCCGAGACGATCAAGACCACCCGGGCGGAGCTGGTGAAAGTCGAGGCGTCGCTGGTCACCCTCGACAAGGTGGCGGCCCGGTTGTTGCCCCCGTTGGTGGAGCTGACCGAAACCCACGTGCGCACGCAGTGTCCGGAGTATCTCAAGGGCCTGGCGACGGTGAATGATTTCTCGGACTGGGAGCGGTCCATTGAACGATTCCAGCGCAAGATCGAGGCCTACCTGCGGGCGCTCGGCACCGCCCGCAACACGATCGTCGCCGGCTACAACTCGAAGGAAAACCGGATATCCTTGGGGGCGGACGAAACGCTGGGGGCCGCCATTCTCGCGGCGGCGGAGCTGGAGGAGGAGACGACATTCATCAACAAGGTCGCCGACGCGCACCAGTCGGCGGTGGCGGACACGCCCAACGCCACGGCGGTGCTGCCGCGCGTGCCCGTGGCGCAGTTTCGCGAGTGGACGCAGCGTCTCCGCCAGATGACGAACATCGCGGAGATGCAGGCGGAATTCATCCGCATCCTCGGCATGTGCGAATTGCTGCAATCGACGGGCGTGGTGGCGCTGGGCGACGCGATCAAGCGCGCGACGCAGGAGCACAGCGAACTCTCTCGCGGCTTTGTCATGGAATATCTGGGCCGGCTGCGCGCCGAGGCCGATGAGAATTGGCTCAATTTCGAGGAGACGCCCACGCGCGTGCAGCGGCTGGAGCGCGATCTGCTCGGCTTCTCCAATTTCCCCTGGGCGTTCGAATCTTGAGCGGCCAATTTCGGGTTTGCGCTCCGGTCGCGGCCTCCGCTTAGTTGGCCGCCTTTTGTCTCCCGCCTCCATCATGAAGCGCACGCATCATTGTGCCCAGCTCACCAAAGCCGACCTCGGCGCCGTGGTCTCCCTCGCCGGTTGGGTGGATTCCATCCGTGACCAGGGCGGCATCATCTTTATCGACCTGCGCGACCGCCAGGGGATCACCCAGGTCAAGCTTGAGCCCAACTCCAACGCCGACGCCGGTGCCCGGGCGGCGCAATTAAAGCCCGAGTCCGTCGTGGGCGTCACCGGCCGGGTCACGCTGCGCCCCGACGGAACGGCCAATCCAAACCTGGCGACCGGAGAGATTGAGGTCGATGCCACCGCCCTCGAGCTATATAACCTGTCCGACACTCCGCCGTTCCCGCTCGACGACGCCGCGGGCGACAAGGTCAACGAAGACCTCCGCCTGACCTATCGCTACCTCGACCTGCGCCGCCCGAAGATGCGCCGGAACCTCGAAGTGCGGCACCGCACCACCAAGTCGGTGCGCGAATATTTCGACGCGGAGGGCTTCATCGAAGTGGAAACGCCCATCCTGTTCAAGAGCACCCCGGAAGGCGCGCGGGAATACCTCGTGCCGTCGCGCATTCATCCCGGACAGTTCTACGCGCTGTCCCAGTCGCCGCAGCAATTCAAACAGATCCTGATGGTGGCGGGCGTGGAACGCTATCTGCAGATCGCGCGTTGCTTCCGCGACGAGGATCTGCGGTCCGACCGCCAGATGGAATTCACCCAGATCGACGTCGAGCTTTCCTTCGTGGATCGCGAAGGCATCTATGCGCTCTTCGAGGGCATGCTCAAGAAGGTCTGGCGGGACATCCTGGGGGTGGACCTGCCCACGCCGTTTCCGCGGCTGGCCTTCAAGGAAGCGATGGACCGTTTCGGCGTGGACAAACCGGACACGCGGTTTGACCTCGAGCTCGTCGACTGCACGGAGATCTTCCGAAAGTCCGCCTTCAAGGTGTTCGCGTCGACCGCCGCGGGCGGCGGCGCGGTCAAGGCGCTCAACGCCAAAGGGCTCGCCGACGTCACTCAGGGCGAGCTTGCCGGGCTCGAAGAGGCGGCGAAATCGCTGGGCGCGAAGGGCCTCGCCTTCATCAAGGTGGAAGGGGGCGAATGGAAGTCGCCGATCGTGAAGTTTTTCAGCGAGACGGAAAAGGCCGAGCTCATGCAGCGCCTCGGCGTCACGGAAGGCGACATCATCTTTTTTGCGGCTGCGCCCTGGGGACAAGCCTGCGGCATCCTTGGGCGGATCCGCCTCGATTGTGCGGCGCTGCTCCAGAAGCGCGGCAAGCTGAGTCTGCCGGCCAACCAGTGGAATTTCCTGTGGGTGATCGATTTTCCGCTGATGACCTATGACGAGGAGGCCAAGCGCTTCGTGGCCACCCATCACCCCTTCACCTCGCCGGTGCCGGAAGATGCCGCCCTCCTCGACACGAAGCCGGAGAAGGTCCGCGGCCAGCACTACGACGTCGTGCTCAACGGCATGGAGCTGGGCGGCGGCTCGATTCGCATTCATCAACCGGCGTTGCAGGAAAAGGTCTTCAAGGAGGTGCTCAAGATTCCGGCCGACGTGGTCGAGAGCCGTTTCGGCTATCTGCTCCGCGCGTTCCGGTACGGCGCCCCCCCGCACGGCGGAATCGCGTTTGGCCTCGACCGCCTGGTGGCTTTGCTGTGCGGCACGACGAGCATCCGCGACGTCATCGCGTTTCCGAAGACCCAGAGGGCGCAGGACCTCATGACGCAAAGTCCGACGCCGGTGACGGCGAAGCAGCTCCGCGACCTGCACATCCAGACGGTGCTGCCGACGACGTGATGGCGCCGGCCGGCGGGCAGGCCGCCTGTGCCACTTTCGGACAGCTTCGCAACCCACCGGCTACCGGACGTCCCGGCCTGATTCGCCCGCGGCAGGAACCTGAGCTTGCGCTGGGCAAAAGAAGGACTTACTAATCGCGCTCAACCCAACGAAAGAATTTCGGATGAAACTCATTGTCGCCATCATCAAGCCCTTCAAGCTCGAGGAAGTGAAAGAAGCCCTGGCCGGCATCGGCATTGAGGGCATGACGGTTACCGAGGTCAAAGGCTTCGGGCGGCAAAAGGGCCATACCGAGATCTACCGCGGCAGCGAGTATACCGTCGATTTTCTCCCGAAGGTGAAGATTGAGATCGCGCTCGGCGACGAGCTGGTGGCGAAGACCGTCGAGGCCATCGTGAAATCGGCCAAGACGGGGAAGATCGGCGACGGCAAGGTCTTCGTCGTGCCGCTTGACGACGTGGTGCGCATCCGGACTGACGAACACGGCGACGCCGCCATCTGATATGGCAGGGAGACGGCGGGGTCTCCGGGCTGGACCTTTTTGCTCATAGTCTTCAGAGGCCGGTCTTTCGGGACCGGCCTTTGTTTTTTGGCGCGACTGGCGGTCCGGTGGCAGGAGGGCGGCTGCGTAAAATTGCGCACTCGAAGGAGAAAAACGCCTCATGGCATTAATTCTGCTCATTCGATGAGCATATTTCACCATGAATCTGCCCCTGTTCGTCCCCCGGCGTGGCGTCTTGTTGTCTTTATTGCTCGCGCTCTGCTCCCTGCCGGTGCTGGCCGACGAGGCCGCGCTCTCGATGGATCAGCGCGTCGCCGCGCTCGAGGCCTACGTCACCAACACGGATCCGGGGAAGAGTCTGACAGGCATCCCGGGCCCGGGACACAACGGCTGGATGATGACGTCGTCCGCCTTGGTGTTGTTCATGACTTTGCCGGGTCTGGCGCTCTTCTACGGCGGGCTGGTCCGGCGCAAGAATGTCCTTTCCGTCCTGGCCCAATGTCTGGGCATTGCGGGACTGGTGACGATCCTTTGGTGGGCGGTTGGCTACAGCCTGGTATTTGGCCGGAGTTTCAGCGGGAGCGGCATCGGCCGTTTTCTTGGCGGCACCGAGCATCTGTTTTTCCGGGGAGTGACGTCGGCGCCCAACACCGACTATGCTTACTGGGTTTCGCAGAACGTTTATGCGATGTATCAGCTGATGTTCGCGATCATCACCCCGGCCCTGATCGTGGGGGCGATTGCGGAGCGCATGAAGTTCTCGGCCATCCTGTGTTTTGTGACCCTGTGGATGCTGGTCGTCTATTTCCCGCTGGCCCACATGATCTGGGGCGCGACCGGGCTGATGAACGGCGTGTGGAACCCCGGCGCGGGGATCACGGCGATCGACTTTGCCGGCGGCACGGTGGTGCACATGTCGTCCGGATGGTCGGCGCTCATCCTTTGTTTGATCATCGGTCCCCGCATCGGTTTCGGACGCGAGAAGATGGCGCCGCACAGCATGGTACTGTGCATGGTGGGAACTGGGATGCTCTGGGTCGGTTGGTACGGCTTCAATGCCGGCAGCGCCGTCGGGGCCGACGGGATTGCGGCGAATGCCTTCACGACGACCACGCTGGCCACGGCGGTCGCCTCGTTCACCTGGGGCATGATCGAAAAGATCTTTCGCGGGCATGCCTCGATCCTCGGCTTTTGCTCCGGCGCGGTCGCCGGCCTCGTCGTGATCACGCCCGCGACCGGATTTGTCAGCTCCACCAGCGCGGTGGTCATCGGGCTCCTGGCCGGCTCGGTGCCGTATTTTTTTGTTTCCACCGTGAAAGCGAGATTTGGCTATGATGACGCTCTCGACACCTTCGGCGTTCATGCGGTGGGCGGAACCATGGGGGCCTTCTTGACCGGTCTGTTCGCCACGGGCGCGGTCAACAGCAACCTCACGAGCGGCGCCGCGGTCAAGAACGGTCTGGCCAGGCTCGTGACCGAAGGCGGCCTCTGGCGAGAACAGCTCAAGGCCATCGTCCTCACCCTTCTCCTGGCCGTTGCCGCCACGTACCTCCTGGCTTACGTGGTGAAGGCGGTGGTGGGTCTGCGGCCGGTCCCCGAGGTCGAACGCCAGGGGCTCGACCTCGCGGAACACGGCGAAGAAGGTTACATCGAATAGCCTCTCCTCCCTGCCACCGATCCACCCATGAAACTCATTGTTGCCATCATCAAGCCGTTCAAACTGGAAGAGGTGAAGGACGCGCTCGCCGGGGTGGCCGTCCAGGGTCTGACGGTGACCGAGGTCAAGGGTTTTGGCCGCCAGAAAGGGCATACCGAA
>DASRKV010000051.1:0-3947 GCA_035648795.1 Opitutaceae bacterium | reverse complement strand
GTTGTAGAGGCGACGTCACGCCATCTCTCGGTCCACCAGATGATCGGCATCCTCCCGGAAAGGGCGCGTGAGCTCTACCAGATTCCGGAGCATTCCGAAGCGTGGACGGCCATTGCCATCGGCTATGCCGCCAACCCGGCCCACCTGCCCGAGGCCACGCAAGAGCGCGATCAGGCACCACGAAAGAGAAAACCGTGGAGTCAGTTTGTGTTCACCGGCCAGTGGGGCCGGCCGGCGCCGCTCGCGGAGCGACCGCATCCCGCCCCGGGCAATACCACCGCATAATCCGGGTCACGGGCAATCTTACGATCAAGAGCGTGGCGAAAGAAGCCGTGATCACGGTCCCGTCGCGGGCTTTGGCCCGGACATGAAAGGGCCTTGAGGGAATGATTCGCATGCCCGCTGAGCCAACAAGCGTCATTCGTGCCGTACCCCGACCGACCAAGTTCTCGCTGGCGGCGAACTACGATCCGGAACTGATTCCAGCGCTCGCCGCGTACCCGGTCGATGAGGTTTACGGCAAATTCCCTGTCGACGGTGTCAGCGGTGGCCGTCCTCGCTACCTGGCGACACCGCTCTCGGAAACCGATCTGCGGAGTTACATCCATCTGCTCGACCGTCATGGCATTGCCTTCAATTATCTCCTAAACGGCTCCTGTTTCGGCAACCGCGAATGGACACGCCCCTGGCAGAAACGGGTGACGGCCCTACTGACCAAGCTGGGCGAATGGGGCGTGCGGCGGGTCACCGTATCCACCCCGTTTCTTCTGGAACTGGTCAAACGCCGTTTCCCCGCATTCAAGGTAAGAGTCGGGATTTATGCCCAGGTGGATACGCCGCGGCGCGCCCGCTTCTGGGAAGATCTCGGGGCGGATGCCATTACGCTGGAGAGCTTCTCGATCAACAGGAACTTCCGCCGCCTGGCGGCGATCCGCCAGTCGGTCCGTTGCGATCTGCAACTGATTGCGAATCACGTCTGCCTCCTGAACTGTCCGCTGCAAACCTATCATCAGAACGGTTTCGCCCATGCATCTGACGACACCAGCACGCTTTTCATCGATTACTGCTTTATGCGCTGTTCGCGGTTGCGCCTGACGGATCCGTCGCAATTCATCAAGGCGGCCTGGATCCGGCCGGAGGACCTTGCCGTTTATGAAGCGATGGGGTACACGACATTCAAGCTTCTGGAACGGGGAATCCCGTCGGCAGAACTGCTGCGGCGCGTGAAAGCCTACAGCGAGGGGCGGTTCGATGGAAATCTGGCTGAACTGCTGCTGTCGTATGGTTTCAAGCAACCGGTCCGCAAGGAATCGCTCTGGACTCTGCGCCACTTCTGGAAGCCGCGGCAGGTGAATCCGCTGCGACTGAAACCGCTGCTTGACCTGGCGCGCCTGCAAGGCTGGCTCTCGCCGCTTCCGGAATGTCCGATTCGGGTGGATGCGCGGAAGATCCCTGATAATTTCCTGGACGGTTTCCGCGCCCGTGACTGCGCCTCCCTGGACTGCCAGGCTTGCGGCTATTGCGAGCGGATTGCCGCGCAGGCCGTTTCGATCTCGACCGAGTACCGCACCGAGGTGTTGAAGAAGTACGCAGAAATGGACGATATCATGGTAACGGGACGACTCTGGGGTGTTTGACGCGCGCGCCACGCAGTTCGCTGACGCGATCCAGGATCTCACCGGCCCCCGCAAGTACGCCATCCTGCGTCTGCAGAAAGGAAATGGTTTCAAGGATATTGGCGCTGACGGCGCCTTGCCGGTGGGCGGCGGCGGATAGCTTCATCGATACCGCCAGACCGCCGGCATCGTCCGCCGGGCTGACGATTTTCGAGCCACTGGAGAGCCGGTTGAGACTCTTCTGCCGCCCGGCGTTCGACGCCGCTAGGTTATTCGCCGCCAGGGTGGCCGCGAAATTGGTATTGATGACAACAGGCATGACTCATCCATGATTTTGCTCTGCATCGTCCTTGATGTTACTTTGACCACGAGCCTTCGCGTGGTGGTCTTCTAATCGGACGCCGCACTGGCCGCTTGAGCTTGGAGATGAACCTGCGGCCCGTCACATCGTCGAACGGGGCAGCCAGCTCACTCACTTCTTCGCGTCCGGCAGCAGACTCGCCGGCGGTTTGCGCCCGCCCGCCGGCTCGTCGAACGGCTTCGCGCCTTGCGGCAGCGTCTCGCGCAACAGGGCCTCGAAGCGCGGGTCGCCGCGCAGCCCGTCAAATCCGGGAAAATACCGGGCCGCCATATGCAGGTGGGGAATCCGCGACCGGCCGTGCTCGTGCAGCGCCTTGGTCAGCCAGTCGATGACGGCGTCGCGCCGGCCGAGCAGCAGCGCGGTCATGGCCGTATAGTAGTCCAATCCGTCCGGCCCGCGTCCCGCCAGTTGCCGCTCCAGATCGGCGACCTGCCTGGCCTCCTCCAATTCGCCGAGCCGGGCGAGCAGATGCGCTTTCCACCGCAGCAGATCCGGGGTGTTGCCTTGCGCGGCGAGACGTTGCTCGACCAGTTGCAGCGCCGCCCGCCATTCGGCCTGGGCTGCCTGCGGGCGTTGGGCGAGATCGTCCGCCAGACCGGTCAGGTAGGCCTTCGGTCCGACCATTTCGCCGGATGACAGCCAGTCGCGCGGGATCGCCCGAAGGATCTCCAGCGCCTTGTCCGGTTCGCGGCGCATGAGGCGGACGGTGACAGCGAGCGTGGCCGGATGGTCGTCCAACAGCGCCGAGGCCGGGATCTGGTCGATCGTCGCCTGGGCGGCGTCGAGATCCTCCCGCGCCCGGGATTGGATGATGGCCAGCAGTTCCTGATTCGCCACGGAGCGATCCGCCGCGAGGGCCGCCCGCGCGGCCTTCTCGGCCTGGTCAAAATCTTCGCCGAGGAAATACGTCCAGCCCGCGGCGTTCCACTGCCGCGCCTGCATAAAGAGGTCGCCCGCCTCGGAAAACCGACCTTCGTGCTGCAGACAGCTGGCGAGCGCCGTGCGCGGCCGCCAGTCGCCCGGGGATTCCTGCAGGAGTTTCCGCAGGATCTGCTCGGCCTCCGCCCGGACGGCGGGCTGGTCCAGGACAACATCCAACACGGTGGCGCGCACGAGCCGAGCCTCGAAGGAATCGGGGTCGAGTTGGAGCGCCCGGATAGACCGGGTGTTGGCCTGTTGCCGCCGGGCCGCCGAGGTATCGAAGCGATAGAAGACGTGCCACATGTCGATCTCAGCCCCCGCCGCCCACGCCTCCGCGTTTTCCGGCTCCGCGGCCATCGCCCGATCGACCAGTTCGGCAGCGGCTTTGAGCTGTTCCGCGGTGGGAGTGCCTTCTTCAGCGAATTTCCGGGCGCGCGAGATGAGTTGTTCCGCGCCGGCAGTAAGGGAGGTCCCGGGCGCCGCCGAACGATTGCGGCCCAACCAGAGGATCACGGCGGCTGTTGCGAGCACCGCGATCACGCCGGAAAGCGCCCACCATCGCGTGAGACGCCGCGGCGCCGGCCTCGCTGCGTCGCCGCCGGCGTTTGCCCTTTCGTCGACCACGGTGCCAGTCAGGAGTCTTTTCACCCGCTGGCAGAACTCCGCCGGCGTGGCGCCACGCGGCAGCCGCGTCCACTGCCGCTCGCGGAAGCGTTCCGGAACCCGCGCGGCGGCGTCCGGGGTGTCGTCGATCACGACTGGAAGGAGAAACGGCACGTTGTCGTCCATGTCATGCATCCGTTCCACCGCCAGCCGCCACTCCCGGCGGAAATAGCCCTCGAGCCGCGCCTGCGTTCCGGCCGAAATCACCGGCACGAACAGCGCGCACTCCTTGATCTGCCGGCGGATGCTGGCGTCCCACGCATCGCCGCCGCGCAGTTCGCTCTGGTCGAACCAGACCTCGACGCCGGCCGTGCGCAGCGCGTCGCAGATGCATCGGGCCGCGTCGGCATCCTGCGAAGCATACGAAAGAAAAACGGCTTTAAACG
>DASRKV010000050.1:0-12590 GCA_035648795.1 Opitutaceae bacterium | reverse complement strand
CAACATCTCCCCGGTGACCTCGACTCGGACTTCCATCCGGTCCAGGCCCGACTTTCGCGTCAGCACGATCTGATAGTGCGGGAGGCTGGCCTCGGTCTTGAGCAGCGCGGTTTCGATCTGCGACGGGAAGATATTCACTCCGCGAATGATGAACATGTCGTCGCTGCGCCGGCTGATGCGCCGGATCCGCCGGATGCTCCGGCCGCAGGCGCAGGGCCGCGTCTCGAGCGCCGTGATGTCGCGGGTCCGGTAGCGGAGGACCGGCATGGCCCGTTTGCTCAGCGTGGTGAGCACGAGTTCGCCCTCCTCCCCGTCCGGCACCGGTTCGAGCGTCTTCGGATCCACGATTTCCACCAAAAAGTGATCTTCGAACACATGGAGTCCGGCCTGGCACTGGCATTCCGCGGCCACGCCCGGGCCGATGATCTCGGACAAGCCGTAGATATCGTAGGCTTTGATGCCGGACGCCGTCTCGATGTACTGCCGCATCTGGTCGGTCCACGGTTCGGCCCCGAACACGCCGCGCTTCACCTGGAGATCGCGTTTGAAATCGATCCCCAGCTTGCCGGCGACCTCGATCAGGTGAATGAAGTAACTCGGGGTGCACGAGACCGCGGTCACGCCAAAATCCTTCATCACCATGATCTGGCGTTCGCTGTTGCCTCCCGAGATCGGGATGACGGTGGCGCCGATGCCCTCGATGCCGCCATGGAGGCCCAGTCCGCCGGTGAACAGGCCGTAGCCAAACATGTTTTGCACCACGTCGCCGCGGCTGTAGCCGGCCGCATACAGCGTGCGCATGATGACCTGTTTCCAGACGTCCATGTCCTCCGCGGTGTAGCCGACGACGATCGGCTTGCCGGTGGTGCCGCTGGAGGCATGCAGCCGCACGACCTCGCTCATCGGCACCGCAAACAGGCCGTACGGGTAGGTGTCGCGCAGATCGTTCTTGATCGCGAATGGCAGCAAGCGCACGTCTTCCAGCTTCTGCACGTCGCCGGGCTTCACCCCTTTCGCCTCCATGCGTTCGCGGAAGAGCGGCACGCGGTCATAGGCCAGCGTCGTCACGGCCTTGAGCCGCTGCAACTGCACTTCGCGCAGGCGCTCTTCCGGCATGTAATCCAACGCGCTTTCAGGGAAGAAAGTTCCCTCGAGATCGTTCCAGAGATTCCGGATCATGGGGTATGCTTCTCAGCGTGGAAGCGTCTACCGTGAGCGGTTCGGCAACTCAAGAATCTCCTGCGCGGCTGCGGAGTGGAGGGCGGATCCTTCCGTCACTCCGGCCACCGGCGGAAGAACCCTCCTCACGCGCCGCGGCCCAAGCCGAACGCCTTGTCATTGGCGGCGTGAAGCTTCTCCGCGAAATGGGCGCGCAGACTGTCGCGCCAGGTCTGCTCAGGAAAATCAAAATGCCGGCTGAGCCGCCCCAGCAGGGCGACGTTGAGCGCCTTGGTCGTGGGTAACTTCGCCACGTCGATGTCGTCCGGCGTCAGCAGCACGCCACTGGACCGCAGCCCATCGCGCACCACCCCAACCTGCGACGGTTCGAGGACCACGAGAAAGTCGCAGGCGCCGTCGGGAATCATCGGGCTGTGCACTTCGCGCCCGAAGCGGACGTCCGACTGCACCGAGCCGCCGCGCTGGCTCATCCCGTGGACTTCGGCCTTCTTGACCATGTGACCCAGGCGGAACACCACGTCGGCAAAGATATCGGACGCCTTGATGACGCCGGTGCCGCCAAGACCGGCGAAACGCACATTGGTGGGGGGAGGACCGATGTTCATGCCGAGAAAACCAGCTATGACTGCAGGGCGGGGTCGCCCGGGCTCGCCGCCAGGCATTGTTCATCCGTGCCGCCGGTCGCATCGCCGCAGGCACACGACGGCGCCTCCTCCTCGGCGGCTGCGCGGGCCTGGAGCTCCTTTTCCCACGCCACGATCCGGCCGGCCGCGAGAATGCAGGGGCTGCGGGCGATAAAGACCGTCAGCTCGTCCTTGCGCAGCGCCTCGGCGAGGAGTTCCTTGAATCTCGCCTTCTCGCGGACCGGATTGAGCGTGACCACATTCTTCACCCCGGCGGCGCGCGCCAGGTCCTCGTAACTCACCCGGTAGGTCGCCGCGCCATCGAGCCGGCGGCCGGTGCCGGGGTGCTCCTGCTGACCCGTCATGGCGGTCGTGCCGTTGTCCAGGATCACCAGCACGTGGCCGGTGGCGGGCGGATTGTAGGCCATTTCGACGAGGCCGGGCAGTCCGCCGTGCAGAAAAGTGCTGTCGCCGATGACCGACACGACGCGCCTGGCCTGATCGCGCGGCAACACATGGCGCAACCCGAGTCCCATGCCGATCGCCGCCCCCATGTCGATCATCATGTCCATCGCCGCGATCGGCGGCAGCGCGGCCAGCGTGTAGCAGCCGATGTCTCCGGCGACGATGCAATCGAGTTCCTTCAAGACCTCGAAACTAGATCGGTGCGGACAGCCGGCGCAGAGTTCGGGCGGTTTGCCGCGCGGCGGCACGGGCTCAGGGCTGGAATCGTGCGCCAGGATGCGCCGCACCCGGTCAACGTTGAGTTCGCCGAAGCGAAAGATCGCGTCGTCCTTGGCTTCCACGGCCAGGCCGGCGGCCCGGCAGGCGGTCGCGAGCCACGGATCGTTTTCCTCGATCACGACGCAACGCTCCACCGATCCGGCGAAATCGCGGAGGGTCTTCAGCGGCAGCGGATGGCTCAGACCGAGTTTGAGCACGCTGGCCTCCGGGGCGGCTTCGCGCACGTGGTGATAGCTGATGCCGCTGGTGATGATCCCCAGCGCCGTGCTTCGCCGTTCGACGCGGTTCGGTCCCTCCGCCTCGTTCCACGCCTGGAGGTCCGCCAGCTTCGCCCGCAACCGCTGGTGCGCGGGTCTGGCATGGCCTGGCACCATGACGCGTCCGGCGATATTGCGGACAAATTCGGGTGTGGGCGCGCCGGTGCCGACGGGCATCGTGCCAACGGGAAACCGTGGGGAGACCGGCGACTTGGAGTGGCAGACCCGCGTGGTCAGGCGGAAGAGCACCGGGAGGTGCCACCGCTCGCTGACCTCGAAGGCCGTCCGCAAAAGATCATAGGCGTCCTGCGAGTCGGCCGGCTCGAACATCGGCACGGCCGCCGCCTCGGCGTAGCGCCGGCTGTCCTGCTCGTTCTGACTCGACGCCATGCCGGGATCGTCGGCGACAATCAGCACATAGCCGCCGTCGACGCCCGAGTAGGTCATGGTGAACAGCACATCGGCCGCCACATTCAGACCGACGTGCTTCATGGTGCAGATCACCCGCGCCCGGGCGAATGCGGCGCCGAGCGCGACCTCGGCGGCGACCTTTTCATTCGGCGCCCATTGGGCCCTGCCCCCCAGCGCGCCGAACCCCTCGAGGATCTCGGTGGAAGGCGTGCCCGGATAGCCGGTGCCAAGCGCCACCCCGCAATGAAGCGCCGCAAGCGCCACCGCCTCGTTGCCGCTCAGCAACAGCCGGCCGGAGGAATCCTGGGAAGGGTTCATGAAATCTAGTAGTAAGTAGCGGGCAGCGAGTAGCGAGTAGGGCCCAGCGGGAAGATCGCCTGCGAGCAGGCTCCTACATTTCAGCCCCGGGTGGCGAGATACGCCCGAAGATTGGCCAGGCAGCGTTCATTCTGGGCGGCGGTTCCGACCGTGATGCGCACATGGGCGGGCAGGTTCGCGAACGGCCGGACGATCGTGCCGCGCGCCTGCAGGAACTGGAAGACCTTGGTTCCATCCGGAACCTGCACGAGGATAAAGTTGGCGGCCGACGACACGTACGGGAGTCCCAATTCGTGGAAACCGGCCCCGAGTTGTTTGAGACCGGCCCGGTTGACCTCGCGGCTGCGTTGCACAAACCCGGTGTCGTCGAGCGCCGCGATCGCCGCCGCCTGCGCCACCGAGTTGATGTTGAACGGCGCCCGGGCGCGGTGCAGCAGCGCCGCAATGTCGGGCCGGGTATAGCCGTATCCGACCCTCAGACCCGCGAGGCCGTAGATCTTGGAAAACGTCCGCGTGCACAACATCGCCCGGCCACCGGCGATCAGCGGACGGAGGTCCGGCGCGTGGTCCTGGTATTCCGTGTAGGCTTCGTCGAGCACCAGGAGCACGTCTTCGGGCAGACTGCCGGCGAATTCGATCAACTCCGCCTCGGTATGGGCGGTGCCGGTCGGATTGTTCGGGCACGCCAGAAAAACCACGCGGGTACGCGGCGTGACGGCGGCGCGCATGGCCGCGAGATCGTGGGCCAGCCCGGGCATGGCCACCTCGACCGCGTTGGCTCCCAGCAAGAGCGTGACCAGCTTGTAGACGGCGAATCCGTGCACGCCCATGACCGCCTCGGCGCCGGGTCCCAGAAAAACATGCGCCACCAGTTCCAGCACCTCGTTGGAACCGTTGCCAAAAACGAGCTGGTCCCGCCCAACCTGCAGACGGGCGGCAATCTTGCCGGTGAGATCCCAGCAACTCCCGTCCGGATAAAGATTCACCTCGCGCAAGGCTGCAGCAGCGGCTTCGACCGCCTTCGGCGATGGGCCCAGCGGGTTTTCGTTGGAAGCCAGCTTGTCGATCCGGTCGGGGTTGAGCCCGAATTCCCGGGCGACCTGACCGATCGGCTTGCCCGGCTGGTAAACCGGCTGGTTCAGAATATGGGCTTGGGCGAAACGGGCGGCTTCCATGGCTTCTGGAAAAAGGGGGATTATGGCTAAGCGGCCACCGCGGAAGATGCAATGCTGGTGGATGCGCAGCGATTGGCTTCCGCTGCCGATTTTTTGCCGCTGTGCTATTGCCTCCCGCCCCGCGGCTTGCTCATCTCGATGCCATCCCATGAAGTACGGTCATTTCGACGACAAGGCCAAAGAATACGTCATCACCCGCCCCGATACGCCGCGCCCGTGGTCCAACTACCTCGGCTCGACGGAATACGGCGCGATCATCACCAACCACGCGGGCGGCTACTCGTTCTACAAGAGCGGCGCCACCGGCCGGTTTCTGCGGATGCGTTTCAACAGCATCCCGTTGGACCAGCCGGGCCGCTATTTTTACCTGCGCGACCGGGAGTCGGGCGACTTCTGGTCGGCCTCCTGGCAGCCGGTCGGCAAACCGTTGGCCAGGTACAAATCGACCTGCCGCCACGGCACTGCCTACACCAGCATCGAGAGCCGTTACGCGGGCATCGCCACCGAGGCGCTCTATTTCGTGCCGCTGGGCCAGACCTTCGAGTACTGGCGGCTGCGGGTGACGAACAAGTCGAAACGGGAGCGCCGTCTCTCGGTCTTTACCTACTGCGAGTTCGCCAACCTCTGGCACACCTTCCAGGACCAGGTGAACCTGCAGTATTCGCAGTTCATCACGCGGGCCACGCTCGAGGACGGCATCCTCGGCATCACCTGCAATCCAAACTTCGACTTTGACGGCCAGGATCTGACCGGCTGCAACCGCACGTGGATGGCGCTCACCGGCGCGCCGCTGGCCGGCGTGGAGACGGTGCGCGAGCGCTTCCTCGGCAGCTACGGCGGCTATGCGGCGCCCGCGGTCGTCGTCCAGGGCCAGTGCTCCAACTTCCTGGCGGAGGGTGACAACGTGGTGGGCGGCCAGCAGGCCGACCTCACGCTCGCCCCCGGCGAAACGCGCGAGCTCATCGTGTTGCTCGGCCTCGGCACCGTCGACAGCCACGGCCGGAAGACCGCGGCCGAGTTCGGGACCAGCGCGCGCTGCGCGGAGGAGTTCCAGAAGCTGAAGGCCGCGTGGCACGCGCCGCTCGCGTCGCTGCAGGTCGAGACGCCCGATCCCGACTTCGACCACATGGTCAACGTGTGGAATGCCTACAACGCGCTCATCACCTACGCCTGGTCGCGCTCCGCCTCGCTCGTCTACAACGGCGAGCGCGACGGCCTGGGTTTCCGCGACACGGTGCAGGACATGCTCGGGGCCATCCCCCTGCTGCGCGAGGGCGTGCGGGCGCGGCTCGAGCTCATGCTCACCGGCCAGGTCGCCAGCGGCGGCGCCATCCCCGTGATCAAGCCGTTTTCCCACCGGCCCGGACACGAGCCCCCGCCGCGCGACGAGGACTATCGCAGCGACGACTGCCTGTGGTTTTTCAACGCCGTGCCGGCCTATGTGGCCGAGACCGGCGATGTCGCTTTCTACCAGAAGATGCTGCCCTACGCCGACCAAGGCGAAGCCACCGTGTTCGGCCACCTGCGCCGCGCCCTGGATTTCAACCTCGAGCGCACCGGCCGCAACGGCCTGCCCTGCGGGCTCTTGGCCGACTGGAACGACTGCATCCGGCTCGGCTACCACGGCGAGAGCGTGTTTGTCGCCTTCCAGCTCCGGCTCGGCCTCGACGTCTACGCCGGCATCGCGGAAAAACTCGGCCAGCCCGCCGAGGCCGCCTGGGCCCGCGCGGAATTGCAGAAGCTCGACGAGAAGATCCAAAAGGTGTGCTGGGACGGCGAGTGGTTCATCTGGGCCATCGGCCAGGATGGCACCATCTATGGCACCAAGGATTTCGCCGAGGGCCAGGTCTACATGAACACCCAGGTGTGGGCGGTCATGAGCGGTGCGGCCACGCCCGCGCAGGCCCGGCAGGCGCTCCAGACGCTGAAAGAGAAATGCGCCACCCCCTACGGCGTCATGCTCTGCGCGCCGCCCTTCATCAAGGCCAACCCCGACATCATGAAGGCCACCCTTTTTAACGCGGGGGCCAAGGAGAATGCCAGCATCTTTTCCCACACCCAGAGCTGGGGCGTCATCGCCGAGGTCATGCAGGGCGATGGCGACCAGGCCTACGCCTACTACCGCGCATTCATGCCGGCGGCCTACAACGACCGCGCCGAGGTGCGCCAGATCGAGCCGTACGTCCACTGCCAGATGACCTATTCGCGCTACAATATCAACGAGGGCGCCAGCCGCACCCCCTGGCTCTCGGGCACCGCCTCGTGGAGCTATTACACGGCCACGCACTGGATCCTCGGCGTGCGTCCGGAAGCCGAAGGCCTGCGGATCGACCCGTGCATTCCCAAGAGCTGGCCCGGCTTCAAAATGCGCCGCCACTTCCGCGGCAAAAACCTGCGGATCGAGGTGAAGAATCCGGCCGGGGTGTGCCGGGGCGTGAAAATCCTCACCGTGGACGGCAAGACTGTCCCCGGCTGCGTCGTCCCCGCCGACCGGCTGAAAGACGGCACGAAGATCGTGGCCACGCTGGGCTGACCGCCGCCAGCAAGTTTCGCCCTTCGACGGGTCGGTGCGACTGCGGGTCAACTCGCCGGCCGGGAGAGCCCGATTGCGTGCCGAAGCGCGCTCCGCCCGCATTACCTCGAGCGGCCGGTGTGCGAGGCAGGCCCTGACCGCCAAACCCCAGCCCGGCTAAGCCGGATCCATGCAGTCGGACCAGGTTCTTCCCAGAGAAGCCGTGGCGCCAAACGGTGGAGCCCGCCGTCCCCGGCGGGCTTTGAACTTTGTCGTCGAAAAACCCGCCGGGACGGCGGGTTCCACCTTGGTCAACTGAATCGTTCCGTCTCAGCCGGGACGACGCAGTCGGGACGATTTTCGCCTGCAATTCTGCGAACTGTCCCGTGAGACATTCCTTGGAACTGCGTGCGACAAGCGCCCCGACTGCATGAGTCCAGGTCAGGGAGAGACCGGTTGGCCTGCCGCGGCCGCGCCGAGCAGCGTGATGACCGCCTGTCGCTCCTCCGGCGAAAGCGTGGTCCATTCGAGGTCAAGCAACTGCAGCGCAAAACGACGGTCCCGATCGCGTTGAGCGTCGACGGCCGGATTGCCGGCCCGCGATGGCGTTCCAGTCGAGGTGGACGCCTCCGGGCCGTCAGGAGTCGCGATTCCACGGATCGCCGCCGCATCACCCTGCGTCCAGCCCGTCGCGGTGGCCGCCGGTTCATCGCGCGGCGAAAGAAAAATCGTCTGTCCCTCACGCCCATCGATCTGCAAAGGGAAATAGAACTGATCCGCATCTCCCTGATCACGCACACGAGCCTTTCGGCCAAGACTTCGCACTGGCATAATAGTCGCTGGTTGACTGCTAAAAAACCCCGTGCGCCGGGAGGCGCCGCGAAAAGACGGCCCGACCACGATGCACGATATATCTACATGCGTCGTTTTCCCCAAAAACGGGTCATAAATCTATGTTGCGGATTCTTGGCCGCAGAATGGCGCCAGCGGTTCGAGAATCTGTTGCGGGCGCACGCCGACGCGGAGAGCTTCTTGGGGGCGTCGAACCGCCGAAGCTGATCCATCAGGGACGAGGCGACGGGGAGGCAGGAAAGAAGCGCCCCGGAAAACCGGGCGTTGAGAAGCACGCCGGACTCGCGACCCTACCCGGCGGGTCGGCATCTTCCGCAATTTTGATATTTCTTTGCGGCCCTTTGTCGTCTAGTCTGGGCACCGTGCAGGACATCACGCCGACGCTCAAGGCCATGCAGCGGGGCGAGAAAGGAGCTGCTGATCGACTCATGCAAGCCGTGTACGAGGAACTGCACGCACTCGCGGCAGCCAAGCTGGCGAAGGAAAGCACGGACTCGACCCTGCAGCCGAACGAGCTGGTCCATGAGGCGTGGCTGCGGATTGGCGGCGACCACCAGACCCCGTGGCGGAACCGCGCCCACTTTTTCTGCGCCGCCGCGGAGGCGATGCGGCGCATCCTCATCGACCGCGCGCGCCGCCGCCGCCGGATCCGGCGCGGGGGTGGTCAGCGCCCGCTCCGGCTCGACGAGATCGCCGAGCCCGTCGCGGTCGCGAGCGCCGAGCACCTGCTGGCCGTCAATGAGGCATTGGAGCGCCTCGCCGCCGCGGACGCGAAGCGGGCCGAGGTGGTGAAGCTGCGCTATTTCGGTGGTCTGACGCTGAAGGAGACGGCGCAGGTCCTGGGCATTTCCGAATCAACGGCCAAGCGTCGGTGGAAGTTCGCGCGGGCGTGGCTGTTCCGCGAGATTAGCATCTGAAATCTGCCCGGACGGAGCCCGGCACCCATTTCCGCGCACCAGCCGCCGAATCCGGATTCCAGAAAACGGTGCGTCCGCCCACCCGCGCCTGGAAACATCGGGAGCCGCCCGCGGGATTTCGCCGCCACGAACGGCCACGCCGCCCTACTCTTTCCGGATCATCGACCTGATCCAGGCTCCGGACGGGGAGAAATCCGTTTCCTGCCAGGGTCCGCGCATGCTGGCGGCGGGTTTGAGCGCGGCGCTGCCTTCGTCCGCGTTGGTCAAGGACCAGTTGAGCCAACTGATTTGATGGGCGTTCATCCACGCCATCCATTTCTCCGCCTCGTCAAGATGCAGCACGCCGGTGCCGGTGTAGTCCGTCAGGCCCCACTCCGAGACGAAGATCGGCAGGCCTCGGGACAACGCGTAGTCGGCGTTGCGCCGCAACTCGTCCCGATGCGTGCCGGCATAGAAATGCAGCGCGTACATGACATTCGGAAAGTTAAGCGGAGCATCGGCGGCGGCGCGCACGCCCTGCGACCAGGTGTCGGTGCCAACGATGATCACGCCGTCGGGATCGATCGCGCGGATGGCCGGGATGATGAACTCGGCGTAGGCGCGGATGGCCGGCCAGGTCGCGTCCGGGCCGTTGGGCTCATTGCAGATCTCGTAGATCACGTTTCCCGATTTGCCATACGCCCGCGCCATGTCCTGGAAGAATTCCCTGGCCTGCGTCCGGTGGCGATTCGGGTTTCCGTCCTGAAGGACGTGCCAGTCCACAATGACGTAGATGCCGTTGCGCCACGCCTCCTCCACGATGAGCTGCACCGTCTGTTTTATCTTCGGGTCGTGAATGTAGCCCGTGCCAAAGCTGTCGCTGTACATCGCGGCCCGGACCACGGACGCCCCGAAACCGTTCACGAGGCTGGTCACGGTTCCGGCCGGGAACGGAAATTGCACGAGATCGTTGGAACTCATCCCCCGGAGCTGAACCGGGACCCCCGCCGCACTGCACAGCCGGCCCTCCTTCACCTGCAGCCGACCATACCGCTGCACAACTCCTGCCGGGTTGTCTGCCGGCGCGGCGGCCCGCCCGGCATTCGCGGCCAAAACGCCCGCCGACAACACCGCCAGCCAGGCTGGGATGAGCCCGCTTGCCCGAACGAGAAGCCGCGACCGAGCTGAGTTCATGGCAGGTGACTTGATCAATCCGTCCGCTTCCCCGGGCAACCCTTTTCGCCGGGCGCGGCCTGTCGGAGCCGGGCGAGCGCCTTGCGTTCGTGCTGCCGGAGCGCGGCAAGATCCAGCCGGCAGATGCTTTCGTCGGTCTTGGTCGCGACAAACTCCAGGGCCACCGCCGCGTCGGCAAACTCCCGCTCGAATACGAAGCGCGCCCGGTCGAGATGATAATCCGACGTCACAACCACCGCGCGCTTCGCTCCGGTGGCGGCGACCATCGGCTTGGCGAGTGACGCGTCCTCCAGCGTGTTGCGGCTCTCGGCCCAGGGCAAAAACGCCTCCTCGGCCACTCCGTGGCGCTGCAGCCATCGCCGGAGATAAAAGGCGTGCGGCTTTCCGGTGGTGTTGAAGTGGCCGCCAAACCCACCCGTCAGCAGGAGCTTCCACCCCGGACGGCCGGCCAGCAGCTTCACCGCCGCTTCACCGCGTTCGATGGCAACGCTGGAGAGATTGCCGCGCGCGTCGTTCGGCGAACCCAGGACAATGATGACTCCGGGAATCATGGCTGATCCTGCGATTTTTCGTCGGCCATCCTCCTTCGCCTGGCGTGCGGAGGACAAAGTCGCGAGCACCCTTTCCGCCGTTGCTTCACGCGAAGGCGGACGTTCGCTCCTGCAACTCCTGGGAAACAGCGCTTGCCCTGTGGCCGCGAGCGCCGGCCCCTCGACTGGCTCGGGGCCCGGAGCCGTTGCGGCATGCTCAAGGCCCCGAGCGTGCCGAAAGGCTTGTCGAACGGGCGGGTGGATTTGGGCTCGGCCATCCGCCCGCTGGCGCTCGCCGCCACCGGACAGAAGGGCAATGTGGAATTCAGGAAAGCTGATCGGCATTTCTTGACGGTCATCGCGGCCACGTTCCGACCCGTATCTTCGGTCGCCGGTCCAACGACCCGGCCGCTTGCAGCTACCGCGGCCGCGCGCAGCTCATTTTGGCTCATCGCCGCCAGCGTCCTCCGCCGGTTCCTCTTCGTCCGCGGTCACGGGCAGCCGCCCGTACATCGCGGCGAGATCGTGCAGGTACTGGGTCGTTGCGCCAAACAGGCGGTCGAGCTGGGCCGCACGATAGCGCCACTGCCAGTTGCCGTCCGGCCGTCCCGGGGTGTTGAAGCGACCCTCGGCGCCCAGGCTGAACAGGTCCGGCAGCGTGACGACCGCCAGACGGCTGACGGCGGAATACGAGGCGCGAATGAAATCCCACCCGATCTCCGTGCCGCTCACGCGCAGGTAGCGGCGCACATGGTCGCGCGTCTTTTCGCCCGCCGTCGCATACCAGCCGAGGCTCGTATCGTTGTCGTGCGTGCCGGGATAAACGACGCTGTTGCCCTCGAGGTTGTGCGGCAGGTAGAGGTTGTTGCTCCTGCCGCCGAACGCGAACTGGAAGATCGCCATTCCCGGCAGCCCGGTGTCGCGATGCAGCCGCCGCGCCGCGGGCGACAGTTCGCCGAGGTCCTCCGCGATGATCTTCGCGTCCGGAAAGGCGCGAAGGATCGACTCGAAGAAGGCCAGGCCGGGGCCCGGCAGCCATTGGCCCTCGCGAGCAGTGGCGGCCGGATACGGAATCCGCCAGTAGTCGGCGAGGCCACGGAAATGGTCGATCCGCACCACGTCGTAGAGCTCAAAAGCGGCGCGCAGCCGGGCGTGCCACCACGCAAAATCATCGGCCGCGTGCACGTCCCAGCGGTAGAGCGGATTGCCCCAAAGCTGGCCGTCCGCGGAGAAATAATCAGGCGGCACGCCGGCGACCGCCAGCGGCCGGCCCGTTCGCTCGTCGAGTTCAAAGAGGTGCGGGACGGACCAGGCATCCGCGCTGTCCATCGCCACAAAGATCGGAATGTCGCCGATGATCTGCAGTCCCCGCCGGGCGGCGGTCGCCCGCACCCGGCGCCATTGGCCGAAGAAGAGATACTGGGAGAACGCGTGCGTCGCGACCGCCTGCTCAAGCTTGAGGCGCAGCCCCGACGATTGCGCCTTCGCGTAGCTCCGCGTCTCCTCGGGCCAGTCCCACCAGGGCCGCCCATCGTAGTGGTTCTTGAGCGCCCGGAAATAGGCGTAGGGTTCGAGCCACGCGGCGTTCGCCTGTTGAAAGGCCTCGAAGGATCCGTAGGGCGCCGTTCCGCGACCGGTGCGGAAGTTCTCGTGGGCGCGGGCGAGCAACGGCCAGATCAGCCGGTAGAGGGCGCCGTAGTCGACGCGATCGGCATTGAGAAAGACGAGCGGACCGAGCGCGTCCTGCGGCAGCAGGCCGTACCGCGTCAATTCCAGGAGGTTGATCAGGTAGGGATTGCCGGCGAAGGCGGAGAAGCATTGGTACGGCGAATCGCCGTAGCCCGTCGGGCCGAGCGGACAAAGCTGCCAATGCGTATGCCCCGCCGCCTCCAGAAACTC
>DASRKV010000049.1:0-2629 GCA_035648795.1 Opitutaceae bacterium | reverse complement strand
CGCTCGGCATCGCCGCTGTGGGACATCAGGCGCTCGTTGATCCAGATATCGCCCTCGTCCTGCCGGTCGAGCAAGCCCAGGAGGTAGAGCAGCGTGCTCTTGCCGCAACCCGAAGGGCCGACCACTGCGTAGACCTGGCCGCGGCGGGCTTCGAAGGTAACGCCGCGGAGCACGTGCACCCGGCCCTCGCCGGTCCCAAGGTAGCGGTGGATGTTGGCGCAGCGCAGCGCGGCGGGGTGAGCCTCCGGGGAAGCGAGAGACCCGGGACCGGCGAACGGAGAAGGCGGGCCGGACGAGCCAGGCGGGAGACCCGAGATTGGCGGCGGAAGGCCGGAGGGATTACGCTCAGGACCGGGCATGAGAAATCACATTGGCAGACCTGGATCGATCATTGCGCCGTGCCGCGGATGACGTCACCGGGTTCGAGACGCGCCGCACGGCGGGCCGGAATCAGGCTGGCAGCCATGACCATCAGAATCGCCGTGACGGTGGCCGCCACGTAATGCCAGACCGACCAATTGACGATAAACGTGTCCGCCGCAAAAATGCCCCGGATACGGATGGGAAGGTTCGAAATACCATAGGTGACGGCGGCGCCGAGCACCCATCCCGCGACGGTGCCCAGCATCAGCACGATGGCGGCCTGCCAGAGGAAGATGCGGGAGATGTCCTGCCGCGTGTAACCCATGGAACGCAGGATCGCGATCTCCTTGGTTTTCTCCATGACAATCATCGCCAGCGTGTTGAACATCGCCAGCCCGGCGATCAGGGTGAAGACTGACACCGTGATGGCCGTGGAAATGCGCAGCGCCCGGAACACCTCGAGCCAGGTCTTCTCGCGCTCCTGCCAGCTCGCCGCGCTGTACTGGAGCGTCTCCTCGATATGCGCGGCGTCCTGCGGTGCCCGTTTCTTGTCGAAAATGTTCACCTGGAGGAACGACGCTCCGGTCGGGCGCTTCAACAGCGAGCGCGCTTCACCCATGTTGAGGTACACCCGCACGCGGTCGATGTCGGAAACGCCCGTTTCGTAAAGCGCCGACACCCGGTAGCGGCGCGATTCCCCCATGGCGTCGAGAATGAACGAGTCGCCAACGTCGAGCTGCAGCCGGTCCGCCAGCTCGCGGCCGAGGAGAGCCCCGGTGGGCGCGCCGCGGAAGTCGTCAAGGCTGCCCTGCACAATCTGATGTTCGAGATCGGACACCCGCAAGTGATCGTCGAGATTGATGCCATAGGCGCGGACCGCCTCGCTCTTGAAAGAACTCCGGATCACCACCGCGCCGTGCAGGACCTCCGACACCCCCGCCACATTCGCAAAATTCCGCAGGGCGTTCGCCAGCCGTCTCGGTTCCTCGATGCCGGCGACGTATTTTTTCCCTTCCCCGCGCATCGCGACATGAAAATTGGACCCGCCCTCGCTCCCGGCCGCAGCCATCGAGCGGATCGTGTCCTGAATCTTGTCCTCGATGCGAATGGCCCCGTTGGTGCCCAAGATGGTCCGGATAAAAAACTGCTCAAATCCGCTAGTGGTCGCCTGGGTGACCACGAACAAGCCCACGCCCAGGACGATGCAGGACAGGCTCATGAGCATCGCCCGCTTCCGGGCGATGAGAAAACGCGAGGCAATGCGGAGGTTCGGTGACATCAGTCGGCCTACGGGAAAAGGCTCTCCAGCCTACTTCTCGATCACGGTGCGGACCCGATCGCCCGGGCGGAATCGCTCGATCTGATCGACGATGACGGCTTCGCCTTCGGCTACACCAGAGAGAATCTCCACTTCATTGAGGCTGACGTAACCGACATCGGGAGTCCGCGACTCGACCCGGCCGTTCTTCACCACGAGCAGGCTGCGTCCGTAAAGAGCCCGGCGCGGGACCAGCAGCGTCTTCTCGTGCTCGCCGACGTCAATGATCACTTCGCCCGTGATACCCGGCACCAGCTTCTCCGGGGCGATGTCGACTTTCAGGTGTACGATATAACGTTGGGTGGCAGGATCCGCGGTCGGCAGGATTTTGGCGACAGTCGCCTGATACTGCAGATCGCCGTACGTGAGAAATCGCACGGTTGCCTTCTGGCCGATCTTGATATCGGCAAACTTCTCCTCGCTGACCTTGGCCTCCACCGTGCGGTTCGCCGCGATGAGATGGGCGATGGGGGCATCGGCACCGATCATGTCGCCCGGGCGAGCAATCACCTGAGCCACGACACCATCAAAGGGCGCGGTAACCGTCATCCGCGCCAATTGCAGGCGTTCCGTCTTGAGGGAATTGTCCAAACCCGCGAGGGACTGCTCGCTCTCGACCTTTTCGAGATCACGGCGCTGCTGCAGCGCTTTGACGAAACGCCGCTGGCGGACCACCTCGGTCTCCGCGATTCCGCCCAACTTCAGTAACCGCTCTTTGTTGGCCAGATCGTCGCGAGCGTTGTCCAGGTCGACGTCCATCGGCGAGCCGATCGTCACCCGCTTCTTTTGCGCCTCGAGATCATTGGCTGTCTTCTCGATTTCCAGCTCCAGCTTGCTGGGGTCGATCTGCACCAGAAGATCTCCGGTCTTCACCGGTTTGCCGGCGTCCAGCTCGCTGCGCATGATCCGTCCCGAATATTCGCTCTTGAGATCCATCTCATATTCGGC
>DASRKV010000048.1:0-4810 GCA_035648795.1 Opitutaceae bacterium | reverse complement strand
TCGCCGAGATAGCCGCACGCACAGGGGTTCATCGCAGCCACCAGCATGAAATTACAGGGCAGGGTCACCTTGCCGGCGCTGCGGGATATCGAAACCTGCCCGTCCTCCAGCGGCTGGCGCATCACCTCGAGGGCGGAGCGTCTGAATTCCGGCAGTTCGTCGAGGAAGAGGACGCCGTGGTGGGCGAGGGAAATCTCGCCCGGACCGGGAATCGTTCCTCCGCCGAGCAGGCCGACGTCGGAAATAGTGTGGTGCGGCGAACGAAACGGACGGCAGAGAAAGGGCAGCCCGTCGGTGAGCGTGCGCCCGGCGGCGGAGTGGATGTTGAGCACCTCGAGAAACTCGTTGAGCGAGGGCTCGGGCATGATGGTCGGAATCCGCTTCGCCACCATCGATTTTCCGGCCCCCGGCGGACCGAGCATCAGGAGATTATGGGCGCCGGCGACCGCGACCTCGACCGCGCGGCGCAAGCCCTGCTGGCCCTTGACCTCGGAAAAATCGCCGCTGGCTTCGGCGCTCCCGCCTCGCGTGGCGCGGTAGGCGGCGATTCCGCCGGCCTGGGGCGTCAATTGGATCTCACCCGTGAAGAAGCGAAAGGCCTCATCGAGCGACTTCACGGGATAGACCGCCAGCCCGTCGACGAGGGCCGCTTCCGCGGCGGAGGAGGGCGGAAGCAGCACCCCGCGCTTTCCGAGATTCCGCGCCAGCAGAGCGATGGCCAGGGCGCCGCGCATGGGCCGGGTGGCGCCGGAGAGGCTGAGCTCACCGGCGATCAGATAGTCGGCGAAGTGGTCGACGGTGAGCTGACCGGTGGCATGCAGCACGCCGAGGGCGATCGGTAGGTCATAGATCGGGCCCTCCTTCCGGAGATCGCCGGGGGCGAGATTGATGGTGGTCCGGGAGCGCGGCATATGGAAGCCGCTGTTGTGGAGGGCGGAGAAAACGCGATCTTCGGATTCCTTCACCGCCGCATCCGGCAGGCCGACCAGAATGAGGACGGGCGGGCCGGCCTCGCCGGTGTTGACTTCGACGAGCACGGGGGCGGCGTCGATGCCCTGCAGCGCCGCAGAATGGATGGTTGCCAGCATCGCGGGTTATTTTTCTAAAAGAGGAAAACTGCATCGGGGAGGCCTGGCAAGTCCGCGAAATACTCCGGTCAATGCGGCGGGCTCCGCCGTATCAACGCGAACGGCGGGGTTCGGCCTCCTTCGCCAAGGCTTCGGCGGCCAGGGCGACCCCGCCCTACAAGGCCGCACCGGACTAGTCCAGGCTCCTCTGCACCACGACCAGATCTTCCCGTGCGCTCCACCCGTTTTGGCGCCAGAACTCCCGGCCGGTGGCGTTGTGAGAGTAGAGGAAGAGGTTGCATTTGGCGATCCCGGCGGCGGTGAGCTGCGCCAGGGACCCATCGACCAACGCGCGCCCGATGCCCCGGCGCCGCCAGGCTGGTGTCACGGCGAGATGATGCAGCGTGCCGCGGCGGCCGTCGTGTCCGCACAGCACCGCTCCGACGATCGTCGGGCCGGCGATCGCGACAAAACTCATGCCCGGGTTGCGCGCGAGATAGGCCGCGACCGCATCCCGCTCGTCCGCGGCGCTCAAACCGAGGCCTTCCGTGGCGCGCCAGAGCGCGATCACCGCGTCGTAATCGACCGGGGACATGACGCGAATCTGCCAGTCCGGCGGAGCGTTCATGCGGGCAAGGGCAACCGGATGCGAAACGTGGTGCCCGCGCCTTTCTTTGACTCGAACGTAATTTCTCCGCCGTGCGCTTCCACGATGCCCTTGGCGATGGCCACGCCGAGCCCGGTGCCGCCCGGCTTGCCGTGACTGGTGAAGGGCTGAAAGAGCGCGCTCCAGATAACCTTGGGGATGCCGGGTCCGTTGTCGCGCACCGTCAGTTCGCACCCATCGCGGCGGCGGCGCGCGGCCAGGACGATCAGTCCCTTCGGGTCCGTGCCCAAGGCTTCAATGGCGTTGGAGAGGAGGTTTTGCAGCACCCGGATCATCCGGTCGTGATCGATCGCGGCGACCAGCCCGCCCGCAGCCCGGACGCGCGCCGTGATCCCGGCGTGGCGCAGCGTCTCGGCGTTCAGGTACAGGAGGTGCTTGAACAGGTTGCGCAGCGGCACCCGGCGGCGGTCGAGGGTGGAATTGCCGCGCGCGTACTGGAGCACATCCTCCACCAGCGAGCTCATGCGGCGAAGCTGATGCGAAATCGTGTCGCAGGCGCGGCGCGTCGGTTCATCGTCGGAACGTTTCGTGATCGCGCCCAGCGCGAGCTGGATCGAGGTCACCGGACTGCGGAAGTCGTGCAGGAAGCTGTTGGCCATCTCTCCGATCAGGGTGATTCTCTCCTTGCGAATGACTTCCTGAACGTAGCGCGAGTTGATTTCGCGCAGGTTCGCGATCACGTGCCGGAACAGCCCCATGGTGGTTTCCCAGGGGCACTGGCGCAACACCGCGAGGACAACGCGGCAGGGCAGCACGGCCGCGTGAACCTCGGTCTGCGTGACGGCCCGGGCGCTTCGGCCGCTGCCGTCGAGCACACCCAGTTCGCCAAAGTAATCTCCCTCGCTGGCGTAGGCGAGCGTGTGGAAATGGCCGCCGCTGGAGTGTTTGAGAATCTCCACCCGCCCGGAGAGCATGAGATGAACGGAATCCGACGGATCTCCCTCCTCGAAGATGATCGTGCGGGCCGGAAAGGTCACGCGTTGGGCCGCGCGGGCCAGCCGTTTCGCATGTTGGGGCGGAAAGTGGCGAAAAAAGCGGTGGTCCAGCACTTTCATAACTTCGAACGGATGGGGCATGCCACCAACGACGGCTCATTGAGTCGAGCAGGGAGTTTGCCCGAACGGACGCAGGGAGTGGGCCGTTCCAGGTGGCATGGGCATCTTGTCCATGGACCATGTCCGGGGAATTCTCCGAAACACGGGCGAGACCCAGCCTTCGCCGGAGGCTTCGGCGGGCAAGCTGCCCGTGCCACTTTCGATCAGCCCCGCAATCCACCGCAATCGACCGATGGACCCGACGCGCTTACAACTGCACGGGCAGACCGATCTCGATGACCTGCATCGGCTGGACCTTGTAATAATCTTTCACCGGACGGGCATTGCGGCTCAGGAATGCATACAGGGACTTCTGCCATTCCCACATGCGGGCGTTGCCGCCGGTGATGATCATCTCGCGGTTGAAATAGAACGTGGCCTCCTGCGGTTTGAGCGGGACGCCGCGCGCCTTCAGTTCCTCGCACACCGCGGCGACGTCCGGCGATTCCATGTAGCCATAGTAACAAATCGCCCGCCACACCCCTTCGCCTTCATTCGTCAGGATCAGGCGCTCTTCTAGCGGGACCTGCGGGATGTCCTCGAAACTGATTGTGAGCAGCACGGTGGTCTGCTGGAGGCATTTGTTCGATTTCAGATGGTGCAACAGGGCGAGGGGCACGCCGCGCGGCGAGGCCGCCATGAACACGGCGCTGCCGGGCACACGGACAATCGACTTGCTGCGCGCAATCACCGCCAATTCGAGCTCATTGATCGCACCGCTGTAGACCTTGTCCTGGATTTCCGTGCGTCCGCTCTTCCACGTATGCATGACAATCAGGACGCCCACGGCCACCGCCAGCGGCAGCCAGCCTCCGTCGGCGAACTTGTGGAGATTGGAACAGAAGAACACCAGATCGACCACGAAGAAGAGCAGACAGGGTGGCAAGGCGCGCCACACCGGCCAGCGCCAGTTGCGGACCATCACCAGGTAAAGGGCAAAGGTCGTCACCAGCATGGTCCCGGTGACCGCAATCCCGTAGGCTCCGGCCAGATTGGAGCTGGAATGGAATCCCAGCACCATGGCTAGGGAACCAATCGCGAGGGCAGCGTTGACCAGCGGCAGGTAGATCTGCCCGCGCAGATCAGGATTGGTGTGCAGAACCTTGAGGCGCGGAAAATAGCCGAGTTGGATGGCCTGCCGCGTCAACGAATACGTGCCGGAGATCAGGGCCTGGCTCGCAATGACGGCGGCCATGATCGAGAGCACAATGAGGAGCAGCCGGAGAATGCCTTCCGGGGCCAGCGCGAAGAACGGATTGGTCGGGTCCTGCGGATGGGCGATGGCATAGGCGCCCTGGCCGAAGTAGTTCAGCACCAGACTCGGGAAAGCAATGGCGAGCCAGGCGTTCGCAATCGCCCTGCGACCAAAGTGTCCCATGTCAGCGGGCTGGTGCCGATATCGCCGAAGACAACGCCCAAAGCTCCGATCGTCAGCGCAAGCTCCGCTGCCCGACGGGGAGGTGTGGATTCCGGCGAACGCATGAATCTTTAATGTTCAACGATATCCGAGCGTGGGCCAAGCCGTTTCTGCGATCTGGCCACCGACCGGGGCATCCAATCGAGTGGCGCGCAGTGGCATGATTTCTTTTAATACCAGCCGGCCGGACCAAAGCGGGCGGCTGCCTGCCATTCCGCGAAGTCAGCGCGTTCTGCGGCGGCGCCTCGCTGTCGACAATTGCCGCAAATAGCACACCATGCGCGGGCATGAGCTTCGAATGGCACGCAGCCAAGACCTTCCAGGACATCCTTTACCACAAGGCGGACGGCATCGCGAAGATCACCATCAACCGCCCGAAGAAGCGCAACGCGTTCCGACCCCGGACGGTGTCCGAGATGTGCGCCGCGTTTGCGGATGCCCGCGAAGACCAGACCATCGGCGTCGTCCTGCTCACCGGCGCCGGCCCGCATACCGACGGCAAATACGCCTTTTGCTCCGGCGGTGACCAGAGTGTGCGCGGCTCGGCGGGATATGTCGACGAGGA
>DASRKV010000047.1:0-3332 GCA_035648795.1 Opitutaceae bacterium | reverse complement strand
GGAAACGCCGCACTTCGTCGTGGTTGCCCATGAATTCGAATGAGAGACACTCGTCGCAGTCCCGGAAGATCAACCGCAAATCAAGGCCGGACCGCACCTCATACCACCGGTCTTTTAGCTTCCGAACGCCAGCGCCGCCATCCGCGTGCGGCGTGCCAAAAAAAACCTGCGCGGAGGCAATGGCCCGTCCGATCTCCAACCGGGCTGCGGGATCGCGCCGCCGGACTTCCGCCAGCAACCTCTTGTCGATGCGTACGGCTTTCACGCCAGCGACTTCGGGTCGAACCTGCCTTTGGCATGCACGTAGCCGCCGCGCTTCTCCTTTAAAGTCATCTCCGCCTCGGCCCGCCGGGTGAAAGCGTCCATCTCCCCGGCGGTGACGCCATATTCCTTGGCCGCATAGGTGTCGTCCCACGCCACCACCGTGACGGGCTTGAGCTGAAATATCCGGCTGCCGCTGATAATGCCCACCGCTTCGCCGCGTCCGGCGGCGTCACAAAGCCGTCCCAGGTTCTTCCTCGCCTCGGTAATGCTGAGCGTCTTCATATAGAGCCTATATGGACGATTTACGCTCTTTTTCAAGCCGCATATTTTTCAGAACGTCCGGCGGCCGCATCTTCCGGTTGGCCTCAGCGCAAGTGATATCGGCATCTTGCCCACGTCGAATGGGCTTAACCGCGCTGGACCTTGATGTGCCCTCCGTCCAGAGTCCTGCCGTGCCCGACTCTATTCCCCGCGTCCTCGTCCTCGGTCTGGGCAACGATATCCTGACCGACGATGCCGTCGGACTGCGCGTCGCCACGGCGGTGCGCCTGCAGGTGGCCGGTTCGCCTGACATCGAGGTCAAGGCGACCACCGAGATGGGCCTGGCGCTCCTCGACGAAATCGCCGGCCGCGAAGCCGTGGTGCTCGTCGACTCGGTGCAGACGGACAAGGCACCGCCGGGATTTATTCACGAATTGGCCGCCGAAGACCTCTCCCGCGTGCTCACGACGTCACCCCACTTCCTTGGCATCGGCGAGACGCTTGCGCTGGGAAAGATGCTCGGACTGAGCATGCCGCAGCAGGTGCGGATCTTCGCCATCGAGGTCGCCGACCCGTTCACGCTGGGCACGAGCATGACGCCCGCGGTGGCAGCAGCCCTGGCACCCGCGGCCGGTCGCGTGGCCGACCAGGCGCGCGCGTTCGCCGGCGTCGCCCTCAATACGCGGCCAGGCGCCGGTAATTGTGGCTGGTCGCCCATTCGGCAAACAGCCGGATCTCCTCCAGACAGCGCTGGACGGCCTTCATGCTGACCGGACTCGGCGTGCGCCGCACGCCCGCCGCCGACTGGGCATCCCGGACCGGGCTCGCCGTGCACGCGGCGATCTTGTCCTCCGTCACCGCGGCGATGCGCTGCAAAACGTCATCCGCCGCAAACGTGTACCGGCCGTTGGCCGCCTGGTAGCCGAGCAGGTCGCGCAGCACCACGGTCCCGCGCGTGGTGCTCATGTTCACTTCGGGCGGCTGCAACAGGGCCGTCGGATTCTCGACAATCTGGATGCGCATCACGTTGGCGGAGGACACGGTCGGATGCTCCTCGTGGATGATCGCTCCGGTCTTGATCTTCAGTTTGGCGAGTTCCTCGATGATGGCATTCTCCAGCGAGGCGGCGCACCCCGCGAAGAGCGGCGGCACGGTGAAGATGATCGTGCCCGTGGGCTGGAGCGGATCGCACGTGTTGTCGAACGTGAAGAAATCCATGAACTCGTGATTCCACTTTGACCCGCTCGCGGCGAACCGGGGCACCAGCATCTTTTCCGTCAGATAGTCGCATAGGTCCACAATCGTCCGGGTGCGGAGAGGATTCACTTGCTCGGTCAGCGTAAAAGTCAGTTTCTTGTTCATGGCCGGCGCCGATTATCCTCCGTCTCCAGGAGAACGCTAGCGTTTCCAAACCCCGCCAGGCGCAAAACGCATTCCGCTAATGAGACCGATCAGTAGCCGCCGGGCGAGCCATGCGCCGGCGCCGTTCGCGTAGTCTCTCATTCTGACGGCGCGCTCTTCGGACATGGGCGGGCCGTCGCCCGGGTAAAAAGCAGTTCAAAGGAATGTCCGGTGCGGCCTTGTAGGGTGCGGTCGCCGAACCGCGCCGCTCCAGCCGTACGCCGCCTCCCTCGGTGAAACGGCGGGATCCGGCGATCCCGCCCTATAGCCGACTGCGTTGTCCCGGCCAAGGCTGCGCCAACCGCCTTACCACCGGAGCAGGCCACCGGCGTAGGTGAAGCCCGCGCCCACGGCGCAGCAGACGATCTTGTCGCCGTCGTGGAAAATGCCCTCTTCGGCCGCCCACCCCAGCGCCATCGAAACCGAGGCCGCCGAGGTGTTGCCGTATTTGCCCAGGGTGACGACAAACCGCTCGAACGGAATCCCGACGCGCTTGCTCACCGCCTTCAGAATCCGCTCGTTGGCCTGATGCGGCACCACCCACTGCACCTCGTCCGGTTTCAGCCGATGGCGGCGCAGCGTCTGTTCGATCTGGTCGGTAAAAGCGATCACGGCGGTCTTGAAGACCACCGCCCCGTTCATCTGCAGATAAAAATGGTGCAGGTCGTCGCCGTTCGGCTGCGGCACCAGTCGCATCGCCCCGCCGCCCGGTCGCTGGATCGCGTCGAAAAACGAGGCGTCGCCGCTCAGATGCATGCGGTTGAGCCGGTGTCCCCCGGCCGCATCGACCAGCACCGCCGCCCCGGCTCCGTCGCCGAACAGGAAGGCCGTGCTGCGATCGTTCGGATTGGTGATGCGCGAAAGCAGTTCGGCGGTGACGACCAGAAGCCGGTGCGCCGTGCCCGCACGGATCAGGGCGCGACCCACCTCCAAGGCATACAGCCAGCCGGCGCAGGCGGCATTGAGATCGAAGGCCAGCGCGGTCTTGATCCCCAGGTGCCGGGCCAGGCCGCTCGCGGCGCTGGGCACCGGCTGGTCGGGCAACAGCGTGGCCATGATGATGCCGTCAATCTCCCCGACGTGCAGGTGTGCCTGAGCCAGGGCGTGCTGGACGGCGATCGCCGCAAGATGGGTGGCGGTCTCGTCCTCGGCGGCGAAGCGGCGTTCCTGAATCCCCGTCAGCTTCACGATTTCCGCCTCCGTCATTTTCGGGAACGCCTTCAAAATCTCGCTGTTGGGCCGGATATTGTCCGGCACCGCGAAACCGATTCCCGCGACGCAAACCGTCTCCTCGTTGAACAACTGGAAGCCGTCCGCCGTCGCGCTGACCCGGGAACTGGAGGCCGATGTTCCCACCGCGTTGCGCGCGGCGAGATACTTCGTGACGTCGTCGCCCGAAACCCGCC
>DASRKV010000046.1:0-3792 GCA_035648795.1 Opitutaceae bacterium | reverse complement strand
AAACCCCGGCTGTCGGACGGTTACCGGCCGCCACGTTGCCACCAGGCCGGTGCCGCCTCCGCCGGTTATTAGGTTGGGCCAAGCAGGTGCTGAGCGGCGGCCTTGGCCAGCCGTTCGCCGGCGGCGACACAGTTGGCCAGCGAGATGCCGTCGCGGACGTGCCCGCCGATGAAGAGCCCGGGGTGCTGGGCTTCCACCCGGGTCATCGCATCAAGAAAACGCTCGTACCCGAGGTTGTATTGCGGAATGGCGTGCGGCCAGAAGGTCGTGTGGGTGAAGACGGGGTCACCTTGCACGCCCAGCAGTTCGCGCAGATCGGCGAGCACGCGGGGGCGCAGTGCTTCGGGCGCCAGCCGGGCGAGGTCCGGCTGGCGGGTGCCGCCCACGTACACCGTCAAGGCAACGTGGTCGGCCGGCGCCCGCCCGGGAAAGAGCGTGGAGGAGAACAAGACACCAAGCACTGACCGGCCTTCGACCGCGGGCACGAGCGCACCGAATCCGTCGAGCGGATGGGCCACCTGGTCGCGGCGGAACCCGAAAAACAGCGAGGTCACCGGAGGGTAGTCGACTTGGTCGAGCGGCGCCAGCGGCCGGTCGCCGGAAGGGCCGATGGGCAGTTGGGCCAGTGCCGTCGCGGGCACGGCGAGCACCACGGCATCAAACTCTTCCGTCGCCGTCAGGCCATCGTGCCGGCTGACCACTTTCCACGGCCGGCCGGGGGAGAGGCTGACCACGGCAGTCCGGGTGCGGATGGCGCCGGAGGGGAGTCCCGCGGCGAGCGCGGCCGGCAACGTTTGCAGGCCGCGGGCGAAGGACACAATTCGTCCGACGGCTTTCTCGCCGCGGGCGCGCCGGGCCTTCATCGCGGCGATCTGGCCTCGAATCAGCGAGCCATGCGCTTGGGCGGCCTCCCACAGCTTGGGGAAGGCATGTTTTGTCGAAAGCTTCTCGGGATCGCCGGCATAGATCCCGGCAACCAGAGGATTGATGGCATAGTCGACGATCTCCTGGCCGAAGTGATCGCGGACCAGCGCCGCGAGACTCGCATCGGCCGAACGGACCCGGGCGCGGGAAAAAGGTTCGGCCAGGATCCGCAGCTTCGTCCGCAGCGAAAACAACGGCGTCGCAACGAGCTGGAGCGGCCCCATCGGGACGGGCACCAGCCGCCCGCGGCGCACCAGATAACGGTTTTTGGCGGCCGGCGCGGCGTACTGGCATTCCGCCTCGAGTCCAAGCCCCGCGATGAGGGCGTCAAACGGCGGCGATTCCACCAGCGAGTTGGGTCCGTTCTCCGCGAGCCAGCCGTCGCGACTCATCGTCGAAACCGCGCCGCCGAGGTGGTCGGACTGCTCGAAAATGGCGACCCGGTGACCCCGGGCGTGCAGCCGCCAGGCGGCGGTCAGCCCGGTGACCCCGCCGCCGACAATGGCGATTCCGTATTTATTTGTTGGGTACGGAGAGGACATGGCAGCTCGGGAATGAATCGACGGTTGGATCGTGGAATCCGGCGGACGGTCCGGCCGACGTCTGGTGCTTTTCCGGGTTAGTTCTTCCAGTTGATGACGGCGGACACCATGGCGGCCACGCATTCCAGGCTGGCGTCGGGCTGGATGCCATGGCCGAGGTTGAAGATATGTCCCGGGCGGTCGCGCATCGTCTCGAGCAGGCGCCAGGTCTCGTCGCGCACGGCGAGCGGCGTGGTGCCGAGCAAGGCCGGGTCGAGGTTGCCCTGGAGCGCCACCCGGATCTCTCGGGCGCAGAGATCGGCATCGCGCGCCAGGGCGTCATGCGCCGCGGCCAGGTCGACGGTGGAGTCGACGCTGAGCACGCGCGCGCCGGCGGCAGCCTGGGCGGCGAGGTGGCGCGCGGTACCTAGGCCGTACAGAATGACGGGAAAGCCCGCCGGCAGCGCCGCGACAATCCGGCGGATCCACTGCAGCGAGGCCGGTTCGTAATCCGGTCCGGCGACCAGGCCGCCCCACGAGTCAAAAATCTGGATGGCGTCCACGCCGGATTCGATCTGCAGCTTGAAGTAGTCGATGAGGCCGACGGTGAGCTTTTCAAGGAGCGCATTGAAAAAGCCGCGGTCGGCGCGGAATAACTCACGGACGCGCGGAAAGTCGTCGGATCCGCCGCCCTCGATCATGTAGCAGGCCAGCGTCCACGGCGAGCCCCCGAAGCCCAGCAGCGCCGTCTGATTGCCCAGCCGGCCGCGAAGCAGGCGGAGGGTGGTGGCGACGTACCGGAGCTGGTCGCGAACGTTCTCGGGGGAGAGTCGGTCGAGCTGGGCGCGGGTCTCGAGGCGAAACTCCATGGCGATGCCACCCTCGTCCTTGAAACGATAACCCTGGCCCAAGGCTTCCGGGAGCACAAGGATGTCGGAGAAGAGGATGGCGGCATCGAGGGCAAAGCGCCGGAGGGGTTGCAGGGTCACCTCGGCCGCCAGCTCCGGCGTGCGCACCAATTCGGCGAATGAATGGCGAACCTTGAGGTCGCGGTATTCGGGCAGGTAGCGACCGGCCTGCCGCATGATCCAGACCGGTGGGCGATCCAGCGGGCGGCAGGCACAAGCCGCGAGAAAACGTTCACGTGAAGTCATTCAGGGATTCACCGACCGGGGACGAGGAAAGCGCCGCGCGTCATCGGTGAAGCTGGTAACGGTGTGGCCGTTGGCTCTCCGGAGTTCAAATATTATCCCATGGGACGGCGCAGTGTTTCGCCGTCGCGTCACTTCTTCGCCCCGGGAATGTCCAGATGGACCGTGGCCTCCGGCGGGGCGTCCTGGCCCGTCGACGGTTTTGGTGCTTCGGGCCCGACCGGGATCAGGCGGGGAGCAGCGGCGTCATCCGCGGGCGCGGGGCCGGCGAGGCTCGCGGCGGCGGCAGGCGTTGCGACCGCCGGAAGCGCGGCGAAGCCCCGCTCGATAAGCTGGGTGGTGACGATATCCCGGAGTTTGCGTTCCGGACTGCCGAGAATGACGGCGATGATGCGACGGCCGCCGCGTTGCACCGTGGCGGCGAGGGAGAAACCAGCCTCCCGGTAATACCCCGTCTTCAGGCCGTCGCAGCCCGGCACGACGCCCAACAAGTGGTTGTGAGTCTCAAGCTTGATCACCTTGCCGTTCTGGTGGCGGAACTCCCGGTGGCGGGTCGATGCATATTTGAGGACGTCGGTATCGACGATCAGTCGCCGAGCGAGCGTGGCGAGGTCGCGCGCGGTGGACAGATCCGGCTCCTGTCCCTTGCCGGGCGGCAGGCCGTGGGGCGAACGAAAGACCGTATTGTGCAGGCCGAGCTCCCGGGCCTTGAGGTTCATCAGATCGACGAACGCCTCCTTCGACCCGGCTATCTGGATGGCCAGGGCGACAGCGGCATCGTTGGCGGATTGCACCATGAGTGCGTAGAGCAATTCCTCGACGGTAATCTGTTCCTTGTCGACCAGCCAGACTCGGGAGCCGCCGGTGTGGGACGCCACCGCAGTGATGGTGACCGGGGTGGCGAGGGTGAGCGCCCCTTCCTTAAGCTTCTGCTCGACGATGTAGAACGTCATCAACTTCGTGACGCTGGCCGGCGGGTTCTGGACGTCGGCCTTGTTCTCGAAAAGCACCTGGCCGGTCGCGGCGTCGATCACGATGGCGCTGCGGAAGGCGTCGGAATTGATCGCGGTCGGGTCGGATCTGACCGGATGCCTGGAGGTGGCCGCAGCGGCGAACGAGGCGCTGGCAGCGAGCCAGGTGGCGAACACAAACAACGAACGGAAAATGGGTGCAGACATGCTCAGAGGGAGGGGAAT
>DASRKV010000045.1:0-4123 GCA_035648795.1 Opitutaceae bacterium | reverse complement strand
AAACCGGTGCTGGAATGACGGCGACGCAAAGGTGAGCGTCGCGCTCTTCGGCGAGCGCAGCTTGATGGCGACGGTGGTCTTCGCCTTGGGCAAGGCGAGGAACCGCGGCGGCGCGAGGAACACGGTGTCCTCGCTCACCCGCACCCCGGCAGTCTCGAGCGAGATCCGCAGATAGAGATTGTCGCGGCCGTGCCGTGCCATCGGCCCCGCCAGGTCGAGGGTCTTCTGGCGCACGCTCTCCCCATAGCGAAGCGCCACCGCTTTCCGGCCGCGCGACACCACGTGTCCGTCGAAATGAAAGAGTTCCCAGCGCAACACGCCCCGGGCGGGTTCCGGGGCATCGTAAACCGTGTACAGATGCACCTCGCGCACGCTCGTCCGCCGGTAGTTGTTGATGATCGTCTGCTCTTCGCCCGGCACGTGCGCGCTGACCGCGGCGGGCGCAAAGAAGCGGCGGGCGACATGGTGGAGCGCCTTCCAGCGGCCGGAAAACTCGACGGAGCTCCATGACGCGACCGGCCAACAATCATTGAGCTGCCAGTAGAGCGCGCCCATGCATCGCGGCATGCTGCGCCGGTAATGCTCGACGCCCACGCGCATGCACTCCGCCTGATTGAGCTGTGACAGAAAGATCAGCGCCTCCTGATCCTTCGGAAACCGGTACTGCCGCGAAACGTAGTCGAGGATGATCTGGTTGCCGAACCGGTTCTTCTGGTGGTTGGTCATCGTCGGGCCGAAGACGTTGGCATCCTCGGAGGGGCAAAAACTCGCCTGGGTCTCGACCGAAGCGAAACTCTGCATCCCAAACTCGGCGGCAAAGCGGAACTGGTAGCGTTCGTAATCCTTGACCGGTTTGCGCGCATGCCACACGTCCCAGTAGTGCGTGTCGCCGCGCTGCTCGCCGGCCGTAAAGCCGGCGTCGAGATCGCCCCGCCAGGGCGAACTGGGCCAATACGGCGTGACCCCGTCGGCCGCCGCCACCGCGGCGGGCAGCGCCTGGTGGAAGATTTTCTCGTAATCCGCCAGCAGCTTCTTGTCCGCAGTGAGGACTTCGGTGTTGCACGCGAAGACCTCGTTGTTGCCGCACCAAAGTGCCAGGGCGGCGCGGTGGCGCAGCCGCCGGATCTGGAATTCGGCCTCGGCGCGCGCGCTGGCCAAAAACGCGTCGTCAACCGGATAAAGCGTGCAGGCGAACATGAAATCCTGCCAGACCAACAGGCCAAGTTCGTCACACAGGTCGTAGAAGTCCTCGCTCTCGTAAACCCCGCCACCCCAAACCCGCACGAGATTCATGTTGGCTTCGGCCGCGCTGCGGAGGTCGCGCTCGTAATCCGCGCGGGTCAGGCCCGCGACGAAGCTGTGCGCCGGGATCCAGTTGGCGCCCTTCGCGAAGACCGGCCGGCCATTGACGACGAACTGAAACGATTCACCCCATTGGTCGGCGTGGCGGTCCAGGGCGATCGTGCGCAAACCGATCCGCCGCGCCCATCGGCCGGCGGGCGCGCCGTCGGGGCCCGTCAAATCGACCTCGAGCTGATAAAGCGGCTGCCCGCCCTGGCCGTTGGGCCACCAAAGCTGCGGATGCGCGATGACGATTTCCCGACCGGTGCCCTCGCCAATGACCGCGGCGCCTTGGGTCAACCGCCACCGGCAGACGGCGGCGGCGTCTGGCCGCGCCGGTTCGGGATCGAGCCGCAGGACCACGCTGCCGTCGGCGCGGTGGTCTTGCGTCACCCGCACGCTGTCGAGCCGGTTTCCGGTCCAGCCTTCCAGGCGCAGGTCGCGCCAGATGCCGGCGGTCACGAGGCGCGGACCCCAGTCCCAGCCAAACTGGCATTGTTGCTTGCGGATGACCGTGCAACCTCCGACCGGATCGTTGACCTCGCGCGGTTTGTGGTCGGTGCGGTGCGTCCGGATGTAGCCCATGGCGCTGCCGAAGCGGACGAGCAACTCGTTCCTCCCGGGACGCAGGAGCGATTTCACCTCCCAGCGATAGCCGACGAACATGTTGTCCGTGCGGGCGACCTCGCGGCCGTTGAGCCGCACGGTGGCCACGGTGTCGAGTCCATCGGCCACGAGTTCCACCACCTCTTCCTCGAGCAGGGCTTTCGGCACCGTGAACGCGGCGCGGTATTCCCAGTCGCGTTCCTCGATCCACTGGAGATCGATCTCGTTCGTGGCCCAGAACGGGTCCGGGATCAGCCCATGCCGGAGCAGGTCGCGGTGCACGCAACCGGGCACCACAGCGGTGCGCCACGGGGAAGGGCGGGAGGTCTCGCGGAAAGACCACGCCGCCAGGGCAAGAGGAAGTACGCGCATGGCGGTCGGCGATGGGCCGCAGCGGTTACTTCTTCAACGGGTTGTCCAGCACGAACTGAACGACTTCATGGGCGTCGCAGAAGCACATCGCCGTGACCGTGTCCGCGGCCCCGTAGTAAATCGCGATCCGGCCCGTGGCCGAGTCGCACAGGCAGCCCACCGGGAAACACACGCCGGGGACAAACCCCGAGAGTTCGTACGGGGCCTCGGGACACAGGAGCTGCTGATTGCAGCAGGCGATCACCTTCGACGGCTCCTTGAGGTCAAGCAGCGCGGCGCTCATCGCGTAGACATAGCCGTTACAGGTGGTCGTCACGCCATGATAGAAGAGCAGCCAGCCGGCGCTCGTCTCGATTGGGGAAGGCCCGGCGCCGATCTTGGTGCCCTGCCACCACGGCCAGCCGCGGCCCATGATGTGGCGGTGCCTGCCCCAGTAGATCATGTCGGAGCTCTCGCTGACAAAAATGTCGCCGAACGGCGTGTGGCCCGTGTCGCTGGGGCGGCTGAGCATGAGGAACTTTCCGTTGATCTTTCGCGGGAACAGCACGCCGTTGCGGTTATAGGGGAGAAAGGCGTTTTCGAGTTGTTCGAAGTGAACGAAATCCGTCGTGCGCGCGATGCCAATGGTCGGCCCGTGATAACCGTTGCACCACGTCACATAGTGGACGCCCTCGATCGGCGTCACGCGGGGATCGTAGGCGTATTCATGCCTCCGCACCTCAGGATCGTCGCATTTGAAATCAATCGGCTTCGGATCGAACGTGAATTTCAAGCCGTCGGCGCTGCGGCCGACATGCAGGTGCGGAACCCGGTCCATGCCCTCCGTGCGGAAGACGCCGATGAACTTTCCCTTGAACGGAACCACCGCACTATTGAAGATGCCCGTGACGTGCGGGAGGGGCCGCCGGCCGATGACGGGGTTGGCGTCATAGCGCCAGACCACATCGGTCATGCCTGCGGGTTTTGGCTGCCAGGGAATGTTCGGAATCGCCGGACCGGTGATTGTCAGTTTCATGGGTTATTTCTGGGAATGGGAAGGCTGCAGAGGCGGCAGAAGCAGGGCAAAAGAAAACGCGAACACCAAATCGCCGGGGATCAGGGATTAACAAAGCAACCGGCGATCATTAGCGGAGCAATTCGGCCGGCACCAGAGCTTATCCCAATCCTCTGGGAAAGGGAATGAGACCCATTGCTCCTGCATGGAGATCGATTTCCATGCCGCCGGGCAAGCTCGTCGGATTTTTCGTTCTCCAAGCTGCCGGGCAGTTGCTTTGGAAATATTACGTCATAAAGTACTGATTTGCAGAAGCCTGTCATCTACTGACGATACCTTGTCGACAGTTCAGCGTCTTTAGGTCATAAATGATGATGAATCCATCGGAGAAACTCTGCGATGTGGGCTGCGAAGAACGCGGCACTTTGCCGCTGGTTTCGCGGTCTCATCAAGCTGTATCCTAACCCTCTGATTTTAACCCATGAAAACGAACTCGATTCTCACTGCGATCGTTCTCACGACCACATTTCTTGTTACGACAATGACGACGGCAATCGCCCAGCCCGCCGGCTCTGGCACGCTGGTGGCGGCGCCTGTATCCGTGGCCAACCCGACACCCACGCCGAACCAGGTCATCTATCTTCCCCAACTACCCAGCGCTACGGCTCTTGCCAACGCTGCTGCGGCCCAAGGGATCTCAGTCGAGCAGATCAATCAGACGAACGCCCAGATCACCGTTGTCTACAAATACAACAACGGGCAAACCAACACGATCTGCTATCAGCTCCTCTCCGCGATGGCAGCGGCCCC
>DASRKV010000044.1:0-23894 GCA_035648795.1 Opitutaceae bacterium | reverse complement strand
TCGCGAAATGCGGCTTGGGCGGCCGGGGTGTCCGCGGTCACCGCGCCGTCGGCCTGTTCTTTTCCCTGCAGCGCCCCCGCCCACGCCAGCGCGGAGAGCAGGACGGCGATCTCTCCGATCACGGCGTTGAACGAGTAGAGCTGGATCGTCACGGCCGCGGGTTCGTCGGCGACGGCGAGATGGCGGAGCACCATCTTTTGCAGCGCGAATTCAAAGTACGACAAACGCTGGTCGCACTCGATCAGCGCCTGGCAGGTCGTGGAAAAAACCGGCGCCGCCGCCGCCGGGAGCTGGCGAAGGGCCGGCACGGCAAGCTGGGCCAGGACAAGCCTCGCGTCCGCGGCGAGCCCGGCCAGAGGCGGCCGCAACGTTCGCACGAGGCGGAGGGTGTCATCCCCCGCATGCGCGGTGATGATGGCGTCCGTGCCGTCGCCGTCGCCCTGGTGTTGTTCGGTCAGCAGGGCGTAGATCAGGGCCGTTGCCTCGTGAACGTTCCGCGCGGCGTCGCGCAACGGCGCGGGCGTGGCATCGATCATACTGCGGGCGTTGTCCACCTGCCGGGGCGTGAGGCTGCCGATCTGCGCCATAAACGCGGCGGGCGCGAATGGGATCGTGCGGCCCGGCAGGAGCGGAGGCACGTCGACCGGCATGTTGTAGGCCCGGTGCAACGCCACCTCCGCGGGGAGCGGCGGCGGTCCGTAGCCGACGCGCTGGAAGCTTTCGGTGCGCACATCGACGAGCGTGGCCGGATCGAAATATTTTCCATCCCATTGCGGGTCGATGGCGCGGATGCGGATATCGAGCGGCGGGTGGGTGGCCCAGAGTCCATTGAACAGGAGGTGGTTGGATCCTTCCGCGAAGAAGAAATGTCCGATCTCCGCGGCCTTGTCCGTGACGAGCTGGGAACCGAGCGCGTAGCCGCCGATCTTTCGCAGCGCGCCCGTGACGCCGCCGGGGTTGCGGGTGAATTGCACCGCCGAGGCGTCGGCCAGGAATTCCCGCTGGCGCGACACGGCCGCCTGGATCAGCCGGCCAAAGAAGTAACCGATATACCCGATGACCACCATGGCCAGGCCGATGGCGAGGATGACCGCCACGCCCCCGCCGCCTTTGCCGCGCACGCGGATGCGGCCCCGGCCGAAGCCGCGCAGAATGCCCCGGCCGACCAGGCCGATCACGAGGATGCCGAACACGATGGCGGCCAGCTTCACGTTGAGCCGCATGTCCCCGTTGAGGATGTGACTGAACTCATGCGCGACCACACCTTGCAGTTCATCGCGGCTAAGTTTCTCCATTGTGCCGCGCGTGACCGTTACGACCGCGTCGCCGGGCGTAAGGCCGGCGGCGAACGCATTCAAGCTGGCCTCGGTATCGAGCACGTAAACCGCCGGGACCGGCACCCCGGAGGCGATCGCCATCTCCTCGACCACGTTGAGGAGACGACGCTCATGCAGATCCGTGGTGTGCGGATCCACCCGGCGGCCGCCGACGCCCTCGGCAACCGCGGAACCGCCGGTGCGGAACTGGGACCATTTGTAGAGCGAAGCAAACCCGACCACGGTCAGCGTGCCGGCAGCGACCGCGGCCAGGACCCATGGGTCGAACCAGGTGGGTTCCTCGGCATCGTCAACGTGCCGGGACCGCTGGGTGTTCAGCAACGCCATGGCCGCGAAATAGCTCAAGACGATGGTGCCGAGCACCGCGAGGCCGAAGAGCACGACCAAGCGGGCGGTGCGTTTGCGGGCATGTTCCTGGGCCTCGAAGAAATCCATGAACGGTGTCGAGGGTCGAGTGTCCAGAGTCGAGCTTCGAGGATTGGCCGCCTTCGACCCTCGTCATTCGACCTTCGCCTTAATTGAAGCTGACCTTCGGCGCCTCGCGCTGGGCCTGATCTTCAACCTGGAAAAGCTGGGCCGCCGTGAAGCCGAACATGCCGGCGAAGGCCACATTGGGGAAGGTCTCGCGCGTGGTATTGTAGCTCATGACGGCGTCGTTATAGGCCTGGCGGGCGAAGGAAATCTTGTTCTCGGTCGATGTGAGCTCTTCGGTGAGCTGCATCATGTTCTGATTGGCCTTGAGGTCGGGGTAGGCCTCGGAGACCACCATCAGGCGGCTGAGCGCGCCCGCGAGTCCGGATTCGGCGCCGAGCAGGTTCTTGACCGCGCCGGCGTCGGCCGGGTTCGCGGCGGCGGCCTGGGACGCGGTGTAGGCGATGTTGCGGGCCTTGATCACGTCCTCGAGCGTGCTGTGCTCGTGTTTGAGGTAGCCCTTGGCGGTTTCCACCAGATTGGGGATCAGGTCATACCGGCGCTTGAGCTGCACATCGATTTGCGCGAAGGCGTTCTTGAACCGGTTGCGCAGGGCGACGAGCCGATTATAGATGCCGACCACAACGAGGGCCAGCACGACGATGAGCGCGAGGAGGAACAGGAAGGCGGCGAGGACGATACTCATGGCGGGGGAGGGGTAGAGTTGAACTTTCGCGGTTGATCTAGTCCAGATCCAGCCGCGGATGCGAGCCCGAACCGGTTATACGTTGTCCGCGCGTTTATATCGTTTCAGGCGGCTTGCCACGCCGGGCGCCCCGGCGCAACCTCTGGCGAAACGCATGCACCGTCTGCTGTCGAATCCTCTGGCCGTCGCGACCGCGGCCGCGATGTTGATCGGCGCCGGGCTCCGCGGTCAGATCGTCACGCCGCCGAATCTGGCGGGTCCGAGCGACTCCGCCCCGGTGGCGCCCCTGCTCCGACCGGGAGAAGCGAAGGCCGTGCCGGGCGACTGGATCATGCGGGAAGAGGCGGCGAAACGCGCGCTGCAACTGGGGTTCTCGCCGGCGGCGGAGGCGTTGCTGCGCGAACTGCTGGCATCGCCGGAGACGACCGGGGCGGTGAAGAACCGGCTGGTGTTGGAGTTGACGGCGGCTCTGCTGGACCAAGGGAGCCTGGCGGACGCCGAGGTGGCGCTGACCCGGTTTACCGGGCCGCGCACCTCTGATTATCACTTGCGCGCGGGTCTGATTGCCGCGTACCGTCGGCAGATCGATGCGGCGCGGCAGGAGGCCGCGCAGGTGAAGATCGACGACCTCCCGGCGCCGGAGCGCGGGTGGTTTCGATTTTTGGACGGCATGATCGCGGATCTGGCGGACGATCTCGGCCGGCGGGATCAGGCCTACGATGAAGCGATCAAGAGTGCGGTCTCCGATCTGCAGCGGGCGCGCTTCGAACTGGAACGCCAGCGCGTCAAGCTGCTGGCCGGCCGGGTCACGGAGCAGGGGGCGACCGCCATGCGACAGAACATGGAACGCCTGCAGGGCCAGAAGACGGGCTATGACTTTGCCCGGAGCTATGCCATCGCGCTCCATGTGCTGGGCCGGAAGTCGGAGGCGGTGGCGGTGTTGCAGCGTCAGTTGCAGTCGCTGCCGCCGGAAGAAAAGCAGACCCTGGACGACATGCGGCTGCTGCTGGGGTTGATCGCGGGCCCGGAGAGCGGGGTGGGGCGCAACGCGCTTTTTGGACTGCTCGACCGGGCCGTGAGCCGCGAGTCCCAGCGCGCGGCGCTGCAGTTGCTCGCCCGGGGCAGCGACAACGGCCCCGCCCGCGCAGAATTTCGCGCGAAACTGGACCAGCTGATCGCGGCGCCCACGCCGCATCCAATCAAGGAGGATCTGCTGGTGTTCCGGGCCCAGGTGGCCCTGAAGGAAAAAAACTACAGCGGCGCGGAGGAGGATGCCCGGACGCTGTTGGAGAGCTTTCCGGGGTCGCAGCTCAAGACGCAGGCGCTGGGGGTGTTGACGGGCGTCGCGTGGGAGCTGCAGCGTTACCGCACGGCGGCCGACCGCGCCGCGCAATTGCGCGCCGAACTGCCGCCGGGCGATGCGCGCGCCCAGCTGGGCGTGCTGGTCGCCGATGCGTATTTCCGGGCCGGAGACTATCGCAACGCCGCCGATGCGTACGGGTCCGCCCAACGCGAGCCGCCGGCCGCCGTCCCGCCGGGCGTGCTGCAATTCCAGCGGGTGTTGTCGGAAATCCTCGACGCGCAGGATCTGTTCGATTCCGCCCAGCTCGACGCCGCGCAGAAGCGCCTCGCGGATGCGGAGACGTTGCTGAATGAGGCGGCCGCCACGCCGGGCGGCGACGCCGTGAGCCGCTGGGAGGGGGAATGGAACCTCGCGCGGGCGCTCCAGGTGCGCGGCCGGACGGCCGAGGCGCTCCAGCGCGTGACGCGCCTGGTCAACGAACCGGGCGCGGCCGCCCTGCCGCCCGAATTGGCCGTGCGCATGGCGTGGCTCCAGGCGCGCCTGGCGTTTGAGGCCGGTTCGCCGGCGGACGCGATCCGGCTGGCGGACGCGCTGCTGGCGCGGCTCGGTTCCGGCGCCGCGGCCGCCCTGCCGGCGGACTTCAAGTCCGTGGTGGCGAGCACGAGCGTCCTGCTCAAGGGGCAGGCGTTGCTGGCGTCGGGCCGGACGCGCCCCGCCGCGGCCAAGGAGGGACTCGAGCTCCTGGGGCGGCTGCCCAAGGACTATCCCAATACGGATGCGGCGGTGTATTCGTTCATCGCCGAAGCCGACTATTATACGGCGAACAATGTGATCGTCGAGGCCCAGCGGTTGTGCACCAGCCTGGCCGACACATATCCACACAGCAAATACGCGCCGTTCGCGCTGTACGAGGCCGCGCTGAACGCCGAGCGGCTCGGCCAGGATTCCTCGTACGAGGAGGCCAACCGGCTGATCGAACGCCTGGTCACCGACTATCCCAAGGACGAGCTGGTGTTTTATGCGCGCCTCAAGCAGGGCGACCTGTTCCGGAAACTGAACCAGTTCGGTTCGGCGCAAAAGGTGTACGAGTTCCTGACGATCAATTTTCCCCAGCAGCAGGACGTGTTGCGGGCGCAGCTCGCCCTGGCCGATTGTCATTATGCCCAGGCGGCCACGGATCCGTCGCACTGGGAAAGCGCCCTGGCGATCTACGAGCGGCTGCAGGATCTGCCGACGGCGCCCGTGGACCTCCGGGTGGAAGCCGGCTTCATGCATGGCAACGCGCTCAGCCGGCGGGGCAATGCGGACCGGGCGCAGGCGGCCTGGATGCTGGTGGTCAACGGCTTCCTGCTCGACCCCGCCAAAGCGGCGGAACTGGGAGCGAAAGGACGCTACTGGATGTCGCGGGTCCTGCTGGAATTGGGGGATCTCTACGAACGGGAGGCGAAGCTCGATCAGGCCCGCCGAGCCTACGAGCTGATGCTGGCGCAGAAATTGCCCGGCGGGATGCTGGCCCAACGGCGGCTGGCGCGGTTTTCCCACGCCGGCGCCGGAAGCCCGGCCGGGGCGGAGTAACGGCATGAGGAATACGATCTCCAGCGGTGGTCCGGTGCGGAGGGGCGGTCACGCGGCCGGAACGGCGGGCGGCGAAGGTCGCTTTGGCATTTACCATCCCGGCGGAATCCGCGCAGAATGTCCCCCACCATGAAGGGTTTGAGATTCGATGTTTTTGCCCAAGGCGGGCCCATGATGTGGGTCTTGCTCGCGATGAGCATCGCCGGCACGTTGATTTTCATCGAGCGGATCCTGTATCTCCACCGGGGTCAGATCCGTTCCACGGCCTTTGTGAGCGGCATCAAGAACATCCTGGCCAAGCGGCGGCTGCTGGAGGCGCTCACGGTGTGCGAGGAAACGCCCGGCCCCGTGGCCGCGGTGGTGAAGTCGGCCCTGTTGCATGCCGACCGCGACGAGCAGGCGATGCGCCTGGCGGTGCAGGAGGCGGCGCTCATCGAGATTCCGGTGCTCGAGCGCCGGCTGGGCTCGATCGCGGCCATCACCCAGGTGGCGCCGCTGGTGGGTCTGCTGGGGACGGTGCTGGGGATGATCACGACGTTTCACGCGTTCGTGGAGGGAGGGAGTTATGCCTCGGCCAACGCCCTGGCCGCCGGCATGTGGCAGGCGCTGATCAGCACCGCGGGCGGCCTGGTGGTGGCCATTCCCGGGCATCTGGCGTACCATTTTCTCAGCGGGCGGGTCCGGGCGATCGTCCGGGACGTGGAATGGGGCGGCAACGAGATCATGCAGTATTTGCTGGGGGAATACCGGGCGTTGCCCGCGAACGGGAATGGGGGAGCGGGAGCGGAGGGGCAGCCTCCCATCAAACCATGATCACGCATCCGCTGGATCTCGCCTCCCGGCTGCGGCCTCCGCCCCGGAGTTTCGATGCGCTGTTCTTTGTCAACGGCGCGCTGATCATGGTGTTTTTCGTCCTGTTCGGCTCCCGCTTTGTGCTCGCGCCCGGACTGGGCGTGGGATTCCAACTGCCCGAGATGGCCGGCGCCGGGGCCGCCCCGACGGCGGTGGTCATCAGCCTCCGGCGTTCCGATCAGGTGCTGGTGGACGACGGCATGCTCGACTATGCCCAGTTGCGGGTCTGGCTGGAGAAGCGCGCGCGTCGCGAGAAGGGGCTCGCGCTGCTCGTGCGCGCCGACCGGCGGGTGCCGCTGGAGGATTTGGGAATCATCGCGGAGATGGCGGCCAAGGCCGGCTTCACCGGCGGCGTGCAATGGGCCATGGAGCCCGGTCCTGCGAATCCGCCGGACGCGCACTAGGGTCGAGGGGGACGAGGAACATGGCGAATGCAACCATAAGGCGACGCCGGGCCGGATGGTGGGTGGCGGGACTCACGGTCTTGATGGCGCTGGTCAGCCTCGTCGTGCTGTTACGCCCGTTGTCCAGCGACCGCCGCCCCCCGCCACGGGGGAAGACGGCGCCGCAGGTGTCGATCGTGCCGCCCGATGGTCCCGGGGGCGATTCATGGGTGCACGACCAGGTCACGTTTTTCGATCCCACGCCGCTTTTCCTGCCGACCGAATGGAATACAAATCAAGGTCCGTTGCCGGCGACGGCGCAACGCCAGCCCGGACAGGTTTTCGCCGATTTTGAGGCAAAACTGACTTACGGGCGCGCGGAACTGGTGCTCCCCATCGCCCCCGCGGAATCGACGCCGCAGGATCCGGTCGATTTGCTCAAGACTCCCGCGCGCGATCCGTTTCTCGGGTTCGGCCGCACCGATGTCCCGCTGACGCCGCTGGCTTCCCGGACGGCGGTGGTGGAGATCCGGGAGGTGGGCACCGGCAAGTTGGTGCCGGTCCCGAACCTTGCCGGCGACGTTGGGTTGCTGGCCAGCCAGACGGAATGGCAGCCGGCGGAGTTCCTGGTCTGCGTAACGGCCGAGGGGCTCCTGGGAAGGCCGGTGGTAACCGTCAGTTCCGACGTCGAAGACGTGGACGTCTTTTTCCGCGACTATCTGGAGAATACGCTGCGGCTCGGAGAGCGTCTGGCGCCCGGAATGTATCGCGTCGTGGTGGGCCCCTGATTGGCCCGGCGGCGATGTTTCATCTTCTTTATCCGTGGCAGGGCTTGCGCTCGCCAGCCAATTGAACGCGCAAATCATTGCTGTAACGTAAAATATAAGACTGATTCGGCCGATTTGACCCATGATGTACGTTTAACGGTGCGGCTGGCTCCCGCGATCGGGTAACTTGAGACCAGGCAAGTATCAGGGCGCCGGCCTCGTCTGGGCCCAGGGATTTGGAGGATGATCGTGCTGAGTCGTTTCTGTCAGAGGCGGGAGCACCGAAGGCCAAACCTGAGAAACTGCAAAGATTACAGTTGACGGCCCAAAACCCGTTCTCCACGTTCAACCCTTCTTTCCCTTTCTGGCCTAGGCTTGGTCTGCCCAGATAGCTCAGTTGGCAGAGCACGTCCTTGGTAAGGACGGGGTCGCCGGTTCAAGTCCGGTTCTGGGCTCCAGGTCAACGTCGACGCCATCCACGACGACAGGCCAGAGGTCAATCATCTAATTCAACTGTCTCCACCACATGGCTAAAGCAACATTCGAACGCACAAAACCGCACGTTAACGTCGGCACGATCGGCCACGTTGATCACGGCAAAACGACGTTGACCGCCGCGATTCTTGCGGTCCAGGCGAAGAAAGGATTGGCCGAGGTCAAATCCTATGCGGACATCGCCAAGGGCGGCACCGTGCGCGATGCCACCAAGACTGTCACCATCGCGGTCGCCCACGTGGAGTACCAGACGGAGAAGCGCCACTATGCGCACGTCGACTGCCCCGGACACGCGGACTTTGTGAAGAATATGATCACGGGCGCGGCGCAGATGGATGGCGCCATCCTCGTCGTCAGCGCGGCGGATGGCCCGATGCCGCAGACCCGCGAACATATCCTCCTGGCCGGCCAGGTGGGCGTGCCGAAGCTGGTCGTGTTTCTCAACAAGGTCGACCTCCTCGACGACAAAGATCTGCTGGACCTCGTCGAGATGGAGATCCGCGAGCTGCTGACCAAGTATCAATTTGATGGCGACAAGGCCGTGATCGTGCGCGGTTCGGCGACCGCGGCGCTGGAGGGCAAACCCGAGGGCGTGGCGGCGATCGAGGCGCTGCTGAACGCGATCGACAACGAAATCCCGCAGCCGGTGCGCGAGATCGACAAGCCTTTCCTGATGTCGGTCGAGGACGTCTTCTCGATCACGGGCCGCGGCACCGTGGCCACGGGACGAATCGAACGCGGCCAGTGCAAAGTCGGCGACACCGTCGAGATCGTGGGGTTGCGCGACACGTCCACCACCGTCATCACCGGCGTGGAGATGTTCCGAAAGATGCTCGATAGCGGGCAGGCGGGCGACAACGTCGGCGTGCTCCTGCGCGGCGTGGAAAAGGACGGCATTGAGCGCGGCCAGGTCGTCGCCTGGCCGAAGTCGATCACTCCGCACAAGAAGGCGAAGGCCGAGATTTACGTCCTGAGCAAGGAGGAAGGCGGCCGGCACACGCCGTTCTTCAACGGCTATCGTCCGCAGTTCTATTTCCGCACCACCGACGTCACCGGGATCATCCAGCTGCCGCAGGGCGTGGAGATGATCATGCCGGGCGACAATATCAACCTGGTGATGGAACTGATCGCGCCGATTGCCATGGAGAAGACGCAAAAGTTCGCCATCCGCGAGGGTGGACGGACCATCGGCGCGGGCCGGATCACCGAGATCATCGAATAACGTTTGCACCGACGCTTTACGGCGTGGGCCGAGGCTTCGTTCCCGGGGCCTCGGCGGTGTCGTCTAAGAGAAAAAGGAACCATCACGGAGGGCAGTAGCTCAATTGGTAGAGCAACGGTCTCCAAAACCGTCGGTTAGGGGTTCGAGTCCCTTCTGCCCTGCCAGCCCACGCATCCCATGAAAAACCCGTTTCGCTCCACCCGCATCTTTGTTGGCGAAATGATTGCCGAGCTGCAAAAGGCGTCGTGGCCCACGCGCCAGGAACTGTGGGATTCGACGGTGGTCGTCATTGTGGCCTGCCTCCTCCTCGGTCTGTTCACGAGCATCGCCGATTTTTCCCTTTACCAGTTCGTGGACCTCTTCACGAAGCTGGCCAGTTAACCGTCGCACTTCATGTCCGCCAAGACTTCAGCGCCCCCCGGCGCCCAATGGTTCGCCTTGCACACTCTTTCGGGCCAGGAGCCGAAGGTGAAGGCCTACATTGAGAAGTTCAAAGCCGCCGAGGAGCTCGACGAGTCAATTCTCGAGGTGCTCCTCCCCACCGAGACCGTGTCCGAGGTCAAGGGCGGCAAGAAGTCCAGCAAGGTGCGCAAACTCTACCCGGGTTACGTGTTCATCCAGATGCGCCTTTATGACGAGGAGGAGCGCGTCCTGAACAAACCGTGGTATTTTGTGAAGGAGGCGGCCGGCGTCATCGGCTTCGTCGGTGGCGACCATCCGGCCGCCTTGCGCCAGACCGAGATTGACGAGATCAAGACGCGAATCGAAGCCGCGACCGGCAAGGAGGTACCGAAGGTCCAATATGAGGTGGGCGAAGAGGTCAAGATCAACGACGGCCCCTTCATGAACCTGAACGGCCGCATCGACGAGATCGACCCGACCCGCGGCAAACTCAAGATTTCCGTTTCCATTTTCGGCCGGTTCACCCCGGTCGAGCTCGAATACTGGCAGGTCCAGCGCACCACCGACTGACAAACCATTTTTGGATTTTCGCCCTTGGCTTTTCGATTTCGACCAGCCTCGCGCTCTGCGGAATCCGCCCGTCAAAAACCGCCAACCGAAAATCAAGGCAACTTCAAATGGCCAAGAAAATCTCAGGCTACATCCGGCTGCAACTCCCGGCCGGCGCCGCCAATCCGGCGCCTCCGGTCGGTCCCGCGCTCGGCGCGCAGGGGGTCAACATCATGGCGTTCTGCAAGGAATTCAACGCCAAGACCAAGGACCAGGCCGGCATGATCCTGCCGACCGTCATCACGGTCTTTGCCGACAAGACGTTCAGCTTCATCCTGAAGTCGCCTCCCGCCTCCATTCTGCTCAAGAAGGCGGCCAACATCGCGAGCGGCTCCGCCAAACCCAACCAGGACAAGGTCGGGAAAGTGACGCGGAAGCAGCTCGCCGAAATCTACAAGCTCAAGGCCAAAGACCTCAATGCCAAGACCGAGGAGGCCGGTATTCGCATCATCGCCGGCACCGCGCGCAACATGGGCATCGAGGTCGTCGACTGAATCTTTGGTAGGAGCGAGCTGGCTCGCGATCGGCGACGCTGCTCTCAACCGAGCCCGGCCCCGCCGGCCAGCAGGCTCCTACCACCACCATCTACTCGCCGCGGGAGTCCCGTCCGGGACATTTGCACCGCAAGGAGTCAACCATGGAACATAAGAGCAAACGTTATCGCAGCGCCCTCAAGGTCGCTGACCTCACCAAGGAATATCCGCTGAAAGAAGCGGTGGATATCCTGGCCCGCTTTCCCAAGATCAAGTTCGACGAGACCGTCGAGCTGTCCTTCCGCCTGGGGGTCGATCCGGCGCAGGGCGATCAGATGGTGCGCGGAACGACGCCGCTGCCCAATGGCACGGGCAAGAAGGTGCGCGTCCTGGTGTTTACCGACAATCCCAAGGCGGCGCTCGATGCTGGCGCCGATTTTGCGGGGCTGCAGGACCTGATGCAGAAAATCCAGGGCGGCTGGGTCGAATTCGACGTCGCCATTGCCACCACGGAGGCGATGAAAACCGTCCGCACCATTGCGCGGGTGCTCGGTCCCAAGGGCCTGATGCCCAACCCGAAGTCGGGGACCGTGACCGACGACATCGCCGCCGGCATCAAGGCGGTGAAGGCCGGGCGCGTGGAGTTCAAGATGGACAAGGCGGCCAACGTGGGCGTGGGCATCGGCAAGCGTTCCTTCACGCCCGCCCAGATTCTGGAAAACGCGGCCACCGTCCTGGAGGCGGTGGGCAAGGCCAAACCGGCTTCCTTCAAAGGCCGTTATATCCTCACCGCTGCGCTCTCCGCGACCATGAGTCCGGCGGTCAAGATCGCGGGCAACGAATACAGCAAATATTGAACCGGAGCGCCTCCCATGAGAGCTGAGAAGAAATATCTGATCGAAGAGGTGGCCGGCCACCTCAAGAAGTCCGACTACGTCATCCTGGCGAACTACGACAAGATGACGGTGGCCGACGTGGCCGAGCTTCGCCTGCGGCTGGCTCCCCATCACGCCGAGTTTCACGTCGTGAAGAACAGCTCGCTGCGCGTGGCCGCGCAGGCCCTCAGTCTGCCGAATTTCGACCGGGCGCTCGTCGGACCGACGGCCGTCATTCTCGGCGGCAAGAACTCGCCGGGCGTGGCCAGGGTCCTCCGCGACTTCATGAAGGAGAAGCAGAAGGTCGTGGTGAAGATCGGCGTGCTCGGGCAGAAGCTGATTTCGGCCCAGGATGTGGCCATGCTCGCGGACATGCCGTCGCTCGACACGATGCGCGCGCATCTGCTCGGCCTCCTCCAGCAACCCGCCACCCTCTTTGTGCGCGTGGTCAACGCGGTTCCCCAGGGCCTGGTCAACGTCCTGCAAGCCAAGGTCCGCGCCGCCCCGGGCAGCTAACCAATCTTCGCCGGCCCCGGTCCGTCGCCGATGGTTTCCCTCGACGGCGGGCGGGTCTCCGGCTCAACCCTCCAACCATCACTTTCCCGCGCCGGCGGCTCGCGCCGCTGTTCAAGGAAAACCCAAATTCAACCGTCGCAGGCTAGGGGATACGTCCCTTAAACGCCCTTCCGAATCGAAGTCGCTAGTCCGCGGCCCGAGATCATCATGAGCAACATCACCAAAGAAGAAGTCATCGAGTGGCTTTCCGGCCAGTCGGTCCTCGAAATCGCCGGATTGGTCAAGGACCTTGAGGCCAAGTGGGGCGTCTCCGCGGCCGCACCGGTCGCCGTGGCTGCCGCGCCCGTGGCCGCCGCCGCCGCACCCGTCGAGGAGAAGACCGAGTTCAACATCGTCCTGCTCGAGGCCGGCCCCAACAAGATTGCCGCGATCAAAGAAGTCCGCGCCATCACCGGCCTGGGGCTGAAGGAAGCCAAGGACCTCGTCGAGGGCGCGCCCAAGTCCGTGAAGGAGGGGGCTTCCAAGCAGGAGGCCGAGGACATCAAGAAAAAGCTCGAGGCCGCCGGGGCCAAGGTCGAGCTCAAGTAACCAACGATTGGCGATTCGCACCGCACCGCTTACATTTAGCCTGGGGCAGGCCGTGATCATCCGCGGCCTGTCCTTTGCCGTTGTTTTGTTCCATTCCTGTTAGGCGCGCCGGCGCCCTGCGCCGCCGCCGCATTCCGTCCTCTGTCATTTAACCGGGAAAATCCATGGCCGACCGCACTCACACCGAACGCATCAATTTCGGTAAGCTCAAAGAAGTCATTCCGCCGCCGAATCTCATCGAGATTCAGATCAATTCCTATCTGGATTTCCTGCAGAAGGGCGTGCCCGACAAACAGCGGAAGCCCCAGGGCCTCGAGGCGGTGTTCCGCGAGGTTTTCCCGATCGAATCCTATGACGGGCGCCTGGTGCTGGAGTACGTTTCCTACACGATCGGCGACCCGAAGCACTCCGAGATCGAGTGCATCCGCGAGGGGATCACCTTTGCGGTGCCGCTTTATGTGAAGCTGCGCCTGCGCGAGGAGGACTTCATCAAGGATGAGGAGATCTACATGGGCGACATTCCGATGGTGACCGAGCGCGGCTCGTTCATCATCAACGGCGCCGAGCGCGTCGTCGTCTCCCAGCTCCATCGTTCGCCCGGCATCTGCTTCGAAAAGGACTTCCACGCAAGCGGCAAGGAGCTCTTTGCGTTCCGCATCATCCCGGACCGCGGGACGTGGCTCGAGGTGCAGTTCGACAACAACGACCTGCTGTACGTTTATCTCGACCGTCGCCGGCGCCGCCGGAAGTTCCTCATCACGACGTTGCTGCGCTCCATCGGTTATTCCAGCGACCTCGACATCCTCGGCCTCTTCTACGAGATCAAGGACCTGAAGGTCGCCAAGGCGCTCGAGATGGAGAACGTGAGCACGCTCGTGCTCGTGGAGGACGCCATCGACGCCCAGAAAGGCGTCGTGCTGGCCCGCGCCTTCGAACCGCTGACCAGGCAGATCGTCCGCACGTTCGAGAAGCACGAGATTGGCGCCATCCGCGTGATCGACACGGCGGTGGACGACGGCGCGACGATCCGCGCGCTCAAGAAGGATCCCACGCGCAATGAGGAGGAAGCGCTGAAGGAGATCTACAAGCGCCTGCGTCCGGGCGAGCCGCCGACCACGGCCAACGCCAAGGCCCTGCTCAAGCGGCTGTTCTTCGATCCCAAGCGTTACGACCTCAGTCGCGTCGGCCGCTACAAGATCAACCAAAAGCTTGGTTTGAAGGCCAGTCTGGAGAACCGGATTCTCACCGCGGAGGACATCATCGTTGCGACCAAATACCTCGTCCGCCTCAAGCGCGGCGACGGTGTGGTGGACGACATCGATCACCTGGGCAGCCGCCGGGTTCGAACCGTGGGCGAGCTCCTCGCCAACCAGTGCCGCGTGGGCCTTTCCCGCACCGAGCGTCTCGTGCGCGAGCGCATGACCCTTTACGACCAGAGCGTCGATTCGATCACGCCGCAGAAGCTGATCAACCCGAAGGCGCTCACGACCGTCATCCGCGACTTCTTTGCCCGCAGCCAGCTGTCGCAGTTCATGGACCAGATCAATCCGCTGGCGGAGGTGACGCACAAGCGCCGGCTCTCCGCCCTCGGGCCGGGCGGCCTCAACCGCGAACGCGCGGGCTTCGAGGTCCGCGACGTGCATCCATCGCACTACGGCCGGATCTGCCCGATCGAGACGCCGGAAGGCCCGAACATCGGCCTGATCAACTCGCTCACCGTCTACTCGCGCGTGAATGAGTTTGGCTTCATTGAGACCCCGTACCGCATCTGCAAGGAAGGCCGGGCGACGGACAAGATCGACTACCTCACGGCCGACCAGGAGGAGGGCAAGGTCATCGCCCAGGCCAATTCCGAGCTCGACGACAAGAGTCATCTGATCGGCAAGATTACCGTGCGTCGCGATGGCGAGTTCCTGGAAGTCGATCCGAAGCAGGTCGAGTACATGGACGTGTCGCCGAAGCAGATCATCTCGGTCGCCGCCGGCATGATTCCGTTCCTCGAACACGACGACGCCAACCGCGCGCTCATGGGTTCGAACATGCAGCGCCAGGGGGTGCCGTTGCTGCAGAACGAGGCGCCGTTCGTCGGCACCGGCCTGGAGGAACGCGTCGCGCGCGACTCCAAGATCGTCGTGGTCGCCACCGAGGCCGGCACCGTCGCCTCCGTCGACGCCCGCCGCATCGTCATCACCCGCGACGGCGAGCTGCCGCGCAACTTCGACCGCAGTCCAAAGAGCGATCCGAAAAACGGCATCGCCGTCTACGAGCTGCGCAAATTCATGCGGTCGAACGCCGGCACCTGCTTCAACCAGAAGCCCATCGTCCGGCGGGGCCAGAAGGTCAAGGTCGACGACGTCATCGCGGACGGCCCGTCCACCGACCACGGCGAGATGGCGCTCGGGCGCAACGTGCTCGTCGCCTTCATGCCGTGGAATGGCTACAACTTCGAGGACGCGATCCTCATCTCCGAGAAGGCGCTGAAGGACGACATCTTCACCTCGATCCATATCCAGGAATTCGAGGTCACCGCGCGCGACACCAAACTCGGGCCCGAGGAGATCACCCGGGACATCCCGAACGTCGGCGAAGAGGCGCTCAAGAATCTCGATCACAACGGCGTCATTCGCATCGGCGCCGAGGTGAAGCCTGGCGACATCCTCGTCGGCAAGATCACGCCGAAGTCCGAGACCGAACTCGCCCCCGAGGAGAAACTGCTCCGGGCGATCTTCGGCGAAAAGGCCGCCGACGTGAAGGACACGTCGCTGGTGGTGCCTTCCGGTTCGGCCGGCATCATCATGGACGTGAAGGTGTCCAGCAGCCGGATCGACGAGCAGGCCCGCCTCTCGCCTTCCGACCGCCGCCGCCAGATCAAGCAGATCCAGGAGGACTACAAGACGCAGATGGACAAGCTGCGCGAGGGCCTCACCGAGGCGCTTTCCAACATCCTCCTCGGCGAAAAGATCCCGCTCGACGTGATCAACGGCCAGACCGGCGAAGTCATCATCCCGGCCAACCGCAAGATCACGAAGACCCTGCTGCGCAAGCTGGCCGCCGTCTCCAAACACGTGGAGATCGATCCGTCGCCGGTGAAGATCAAGATCATGGAGATCATCGGCTCCTACCAGGGGAAGTTCGATGAGCTCGAGGGCGACCGCGAGCGCAAGATCGCCTCGATCGAATCCGGCGAGGATTCCGGCGCCGGCGTCATCAAGCAGGTCAAGGTCTACGTCGCCACCAAGCACAAGCTGGAGGTCGGGGACAAGATGGCCGGACGCCATGGCAACAAGGGCGTCGTCGCGAAGATCGTGGCGGCGGAAGACATGCCCTTCCTGCCCGACGGCACGCCGATTGAAATCTGCCTCAACCCGCTGGGCGTTCCCTCGCGCATGAATGTCGGCCAGGTGCTGGAAACGCACCTCGGCTGGGCCTGCAAGAAACTCGGCCTCAAGGTCGCCACGCCCGTCTTCGACGGCATCACCGAGAAGAAGGTGCGCGAGTATCTCAAACAGGCCGGCCTGCCCACCACGGGCAAGAGCGTCCTCTACGACGGCCGCACGGGCGAGAAACTCGATCAGGAGGTCGTCGTCGGCTACATCTACATGATGAAGCTCAACCATCTGGTGTCGCACAAGATCCATGCGCGCGCGGTGGGCCCGTATTCGCTCGTCACCCAGCAACCGTTGGGCGGCAAGGCGCAGTACGGCGGCCAGCGCTTCGGCGAAATGGAAGTATGGGCGCTCGAGGCTTACGGCGCCGCGCACACCCTTCAGGAACTGCTCACCGTCAAATCCGACGACGTCAACGGCCGGACGAAGATCTACGAGTCTTTGGTCAAGGGCGACAACACGCTCTCGGCCGGCACGCCGGAATCGTTCAATGTTCTGATCAAGGAGATCCAGTCCCTCGGACTCGATATCCGCCTGCAGAAGCGCGATGCGCTCAGCCTCAGCGCCGCCACCGGATCCTGATCCGGCGCGTTTCCGCCACCCTTAACGACAACCTGGGAGATATTTCATGAGTACCGAACAAGCCGTCGCCGCCCGCGAAGAGGCCCGCTCCGTCCTTGGCCTCGACGAAAATCCGTTCGACTGCGTGTCGATCACGGTCGCCGCCCCGGAAAGCATCCGCGCCTGGTCGCGCGGCGAGGTCAAGAATCCCGAGACGATCAATTACCGCACCTTCAAGCCGGAACCCGGCGGCCTGTTCTGCCAGAAGATCTTTGGCCCGGTGCGGGACTACGAGTGCGCTTGCGGAAAATACAAGCGCATCAAGTACAAGGATGTCATCTGCGATCGGTGCGGCGTCGAGGTGACCATCGCCCGCGTGCGCCGCGAGCGCATGGGCCATATCGAGCTCGCCGTCCCCGTCGCCCACATCTGGTTCCTCAAGAGCATGCCCAGCCGCCTCGGTCTGCTGCTCGATGTGACCGCCCGTTCGCTTGAGCGCGTCATCTATTACGAGAACTACATGGTGGTCGATCCGGGCAAGACTCCGCTGGAACTGAAGCAGTTGCTTACGGACAACGAGTATCGCCAGGCCATCGACGAGTATGGCGACGATGCCTTCACCGCCAAGATGGGCGCCGAGGCCGTGCGCGACGTGCTCAAAGGCATGGATCTGGCGGCCACGGTCGCGGAGCTGCAGGAGCAGATGCGCGCCACGCGCTCCAAGCAGATCAAGAAGAAGCTCTCCAAGCGCCTGAAGGTCATCCAGGGCTTCATTCATTCGAAGGCCCGGCCGGAATGGATGATCCTCGAGGTCTTGCCGGTCATCCCGCCGGATCTGCGCCCGCTGGTCCCGCTCGAGGGCGGCCGCTTCGCCACCTCCGACCTGAACGACCTCTATCGTCGCGTCATCAACCGTAACAACCGCCTCAAGAACCTGCTGCAGCTCAAGACGCCCGACGTCATCATTCACAACGAAAAGCGGATGCTGCAGGAGGCGGTGGACGCCCTCTTCGACAATGGACGCCACGGCCGGCCCGTGACCGGCGCCGGCAACCGTCCGTTGAAATCCCTGAGCGACATGCTCAAGGGCAAGCAGGGGCGTTTCCGGCAGAATCTGCTCGGCAAGCGCGTCGATTACTCGGGCCGCTCGGTCATCGTGATCGGTCCGGAGCTGAAGCTCCATCAATGCGGGCTGCCGAAGAAGATGGCCCTGGTGCTGTTCGAGCCGTTTATCATCCGCCGGCTGAAGGAACTGGGCTTTGTGCACACCGTGCGCGGCGCCCGCAAGATGATCGAGAAGAAATCCCCCGAGGTGTGGGATATTCTGGAGGAGGTCACCAAGGGGCACCCGGTGCTGCTCAACCGCGCGCCCACGCTCCACCGTCTGTCGATCCAGGCGTTTGAACCGATCCTGATCGAAGGCGAAGCCATCCGCATCCATCCGCTCGTCTGCACCGCGTACAACGCCGATTTCGACGGCGACCAGATGGCGGTGCACGTGCCGCTGTCCCTGGAGGCCATCATGGAGTGCAAGCTCCTGATGATGTCGACGAACAACATCTTCTCGCCCTCGAGCGGCAAGCCGATCCTGACGCCGTCGCAGGACATCGTGCTCGGTTCCTACTATCTCACGATCGAGCCGCGCCGCAAGCCGGCCAAGGATCAGCGCGTGCCGCTGCTCGCCGGCCTGCAGGAGGTGCTCTATGCGGAATCCGACGGCGTGCTGCGCAAGCACGACTGGGTCGACCTCCCGAACCCCGACTACGGGCGCACTACGGTTTATGGCAACAAGGACCGCAAGATCCTCCGCACCACCGTCGGCCGCGTCATTTTCAACCAGATCTGGCCGGCCAGCGTCGGCTTTGTGAACTTCGCGGTCGCCAAGTCCAAACTGGGCGACCTGATCCTCAATACCTACAAGACGGCGGGTGACGTCGCCACGGTCGAGACGCTCGACAAATTGAAGGAGCTCGGCTTCCAGACCGCCTTCAAGGCCGGCATCTCCATCGGCATCGACGACATGATCATTCCGGAGACGAAGAAGGATATCGTCGCCGAAACGCGCAAGAAGATCGCCGAGGTCGAAAGCCAGTTCAGCAAGGGCATCATCACCGAGGGCGAGCGGAAAAACAAGGTCATCGACCTTTGGACCGCCGCCACCGATCGCATCGCCAAGGAGGTCTTCGCCAAGCTCGAAGCGAACGAGGGCAAGGACGAGGTCAACCCCGTGTACATCATGATGGACTCGGGCGCCCGCGGCAACCGCCAGCAGGTCCGCCAGCTGTGCGGCACGCGCGGCCTCATGGCCAAGCCCTCGGGCGAAATCATCGAACGCCCGATTCTCTCGTCGTTCCGCGAGGGACTCACGGTGCTGGAGTACTTCAACTCGACCCACGGCGCCCGCAAGGGCCTCGCCGACACCGCGCTGAAAACCGCTGACGCCGGCTATCTCACCCGCAAGCTGTGCGACGTCGCCATGGACGTCATCATTGCCGAGGAGGATTGCGGCACGCGTGACGGCGTCTGGAAGAAGGCGATCTACGAAGGCGATGACGAAATCGTTTCGCTGCGCGAACGCATTGTCGGCCGTTGCACGACCGACGACGTCGTCGACCCGCTAAATCCTTCCGACCTGCTCGTGCATTCCGGAGAGCTTGTTTCCGAGGAAATCGCCCGCAAGATCGACGATGCCGGGATCGAGCGCGTTAAGGTCATGTCCCCCCTGACCTCGACCAGCCAGTACGGCATCGACGCCAAGTCGTACGGCCTCAATCTGGCCAGCAGCAAGCTCGCCAAGATCGGCGACTCCGTCGGCATCATCGCCGCGCAGTCGATCGGCGAGCCCGGCACCCAGCTGACGATGCGGACCTTCCACATCGGCGGCGTGGCCAGCGGCGGGTTCAAGCAACCCGAGATCCGCGTCCGCACCGCGGGCACCGTACGCTACCACGGCCTCCGCATGGTGCAGACGGCCGACGGCGCCAGCATCGTGCTGAACAAGACGGGCACGATCCAGATCGTGGACGAGGAAGACAAGGAGCTCGAGACCTACAATATCGTCATCGGCTCGGTCATCACGATCGCCGATGGGCAGAAGATCGACAAGGGGCAGGTCCTCGCCTTGTGGGATCCCTACAACGTGCCGGTGCTCTCGGAAAAGGGCGGCGGGCTCACCTTCAAGGACATGATCCCCGGGGTCACCGTGAAGCGCGAACTGGATGAGTCGACCGGCCGCATTGCGACGGTGGTCATCGAGCACAAGGAAGACCTCAACCCGCAGATCGAGGTGCGCGACGCCGCCGGCAAGGCGGCCGCCGCCTACTCGATTCCGGTCGGGGCGCAGATCGTCGTCGGCGAGGGCGACACGATCTCGCCCGGCGCGCTGCTCGCGAAGACGCCGCGCCAGGCGTCCAAGACCAAGGACATCACCGGCGGTCTGCCGCGGGTGGCCGAGCTGTTCGAAGCCCGTCGTCCGAAAGACGCGGCGGAGATGGCCCGGATCGACGGCGTGGTCAACTTCGAGGGATCGATTCGCGGCAAGCGCCGCCTCTTGGTGAAGAACGAGGAAACCGCCCAGGAAGAGGAGCACCTCATTCCCCACGGCAAGCACATCATCGTGCAGCCGGGCGACATGGTGCACAAGGGCCAGCATCTCACCGATGGCGCGGCCGATCCGCACGAGATCCTCGAGATTCTCGGGCCGGCGGCGCTGTACGATTTCCTCATCTCGCAGGTGCAGGAGGTCTATCGGCTGCAGGGCGTGACGATCAACGACAAGCACATCGAGATCATCATCCGCCAGATGCTGCGCAAGGTGCGCATCACCGATCCGGGTGACAGCGAATGGTTCTGGGGTGAGCAGGTGGACCGCACCGCTTTCCTGCGCGAAAACCAGCGCCTGGAAGCGGCGGGCGGCAAACCGGCCGAGGCCGAGCCGATCCTGCTCGGCATCACCAAGGCTTCCCTCGAGACGGAGAGCTTCATTTCCGCCGCCTCGTTCCAGGAGACGACGCGTGTCCTCACGGATGCCGCCACGCTCGGCAAGGTCGACATGCTCAAGGGGTTCAAGGAGAATGTGATCATGGGTCATCTGATTCCGGCCGGCACCGGCCTGCCAAAATACAAGAACCTGCGGATCACGTTGCCCTTTGGCGTCGAGATGCCGCCGATTGAGGAGTCCAAGGTCGCCACCGAAGCCAGTTGACCTGAGATTGTGCGTTTGTAGGAGCGAGCTTCCGCCTTCGCTGGAAGCTTCGGCGGACAGGTGCTCGCGAAACCTGTCCTCCGCAGGCTTGGCGAAGGGGGATGACCGGTGCCAAATCGCCCGCAAGCAGGCTTCTACGCCAGAGCCGCGGACGATCGGACCGCGGCTTTTTGGCTAGAATTTCAGCCGCGCGTTTTTGTGGCCACAGTGCGGGCAAGCCGCGGTCCCGGTGCGGGCCTTGGCGGTGTAAAGCTGCCCGCAGCGGATACAGTGAAAGGTCAGCTTCCGGCGCTCCGCCTCGAAGAGCGCATGATCGCGGCGGTCGTAGTAGATCCAGACCCCGAAAAAAAACAGGAGGACGAGCAGGCAATAGGCGACAGCGCCGACGGTGAGATCCATGTTCGAAAACGACGGAAGGCGCCGGCCCCTGGCATTTTGGTTCCGGCCCGACGGAGACAACGGTGGACAGGGAAGGGGGCGCGTAAAGCGGAATCGGGCCGTCGCCGTCGCTGCCGTCCGGCTGTTCACAGAAGGTCGGAACGCTACGCCCCAGCTTGCCATTCCAAGCGACGCTCCGCAACTTTCGGCCATTCCCCGGCTGCAACTAGCCGGTTCTGAGAACGTGGTCAATGCCCATGAACCTGAGACTCCCAAACCCCACCGCCATCTCCCGCCGAACACTGGCCTCCCGCGTTCCAGCCCCGGGTGCCTCCGCTGGCATGCGCCCCGGAGCGCGCACGCTTGCCGCCGGCATTCTGTTGCCGGCGCTCGTCGGCGCCGCTCTCGCTTGCGCCGCCGGCGATTTCACGCGGGGCGTCGGCGTCTACCCGGGCGATCCCGCTTCGTTCGATGGGCCCACGCTGGTCCCGGAGACCGCGCCGTATCGCAATCTCGCGCTCCATCGCCCGGCGACCGCGTCCAGCAATTATGACTACAACCTGACCGCCCAATTGGTCACGGACGGGATCATCGACCAACGGCTGCCGCGGTGGCTCGTGTGCTCTTCGAGCGCCGAGGGCGTGTTGACTCGCGATAAGCGGGAACATTTGGTCGACGGCTACCCGAGCACGGCCGTCGAACTGCCCGCCCAAGGCTGGGCGCAGGTCGAACAGGCCGGCCGCTACGACGCGCCAGAAGTGGACCACATCGAAGTGATCGCGATGGCGCGCACCGAAAACCGGAATCAGCAGCGGTGGACCTGCGCGGTCGAAGCTTCCGACGACGGTCGGACCTGGAGGAATCTCGGACGGGCGAGCGATGAGGAGAACCTGGCTTCCGACCTGCCTTGGAGGCCGAAGACGATCAAGGCGTCCTTCGACATTCCCGCCGGCGGAACAGCGCGCTTCTATCGCGCCCGGATCGATGCCCCCGCGGTGACCGTCTGGCGCATCGCCAGCCTGGACACATTTGGCCACGGCAAGCGGGTCAATCTGGGCGGTCCCTACGATTTCACCAGCGCCTGGAAGAGCGCGGGCAGCGGGACCGAGTGGATCCAGGTCGACCTTGGCGCAGTCTGCACCTTCGATCGCGTGGCGCTGCACTGGATTCGGCGTGCCGCGGAGGGGGCAATTCAGGTCTCCGACGACGCAGAGAATTGGCAGACGCTCCGGCCGCTTTCGTCCGCGGTCGACGATTACCCGCTGGCGGGGCCGGCGCGCGGCCGTTACGTCCGGGTGCAGATGACCCGTCCCACCGATGCCGCCGACGGGTACATCTTGAGCGAACTGCAGGTGTTTGGACACGGCGGCCCCGTGCCCCAGGCGCAGCCGGTCCCGGCACCGCGCGCCGACGGGAGACAGGATCTCGCGCGCGGTTCGTGGCGCATCCAACGCGATTCGCTGGTCACTCTGGGCGGCGAGGCGCTCTCGCAGCCCGGCGCGGACTGTCAGGACTGGCTGCCGGCCACCGTGCCCGGAACGGTGCTCGTGAGCTACCTGAACGCCGGCGCGCTGCCCGACCCGAACTACGGCGACAACCAGCTGCAGATCTCGGATTCCTTCTTTTACGCGGACTTCTGGTATCGCGACGAGTTCACCATTCCCGTCTCGGATTCGGACCGCAGAATCTGGCTCAACTTCGACGGCATCAACTGGAAGGCGGAGGTCTTTTTCAACGGCACGCACCTGGGCCGCATCGACGGCACGTTCCTGCGGGGGCGCTTCGACGTCACGGGGCTGGTCCGCGCCGGCAAGGTCAACGCCCTGGCGGTGCGCATTCACAAGCAGCAGACGCCTGGCAGCGCCCGGGAAAAGACCGCCGACGAAACGGGGGCCAACGGCGGCGCGCTCGGAGCGGACAACCCGAGCTTTCACGCCACGGCCGGCTGGGACTGGATCCCGAGCATCCGCGGCCGCGACATCGGCATCTGGTCCGATGTTTACGTGACCACGACGGGGCCGGTGGTGGTCGAGCGACCCTCGGTCTCGACCCGGCTGCCGCTGCCCGACACGAGCAGCGCCGATCTGACGGTCGAGGTGGCGCTGCGTAACACCGGTCCGCAACCTGTGGGCGGCGTGCTGCGCGGGCAGTTCGGCGATGTGCGTTTCGAGCAGCCCGTGGAAGTGCCCGCGGGGGCGACCAGGGTCGTAAGGCTCGATCCATCCTCGATTCCGGCGTTGCACCTGCGAAATCCCAAACTCTGGTGGCCCGTGGGCTATGGCGACCCGGACCTCTACGACGTCAGCCTGGCGTTCGACACCGTCGCGGGCGCGCGGTCCGACTCGGTCTCGTTTCACGCCGGGGTGAAGCAGTTCACGTACGCCGAGGAGGCCGGCGCGCTGAAGATCTTTATCAACGGCCGTCGCTTCGTCGGCCGCGGCGGCAACTGGGGCTTTTCCGAATCGAATCTGCTCTACCGCGCCCGCGAGTATGATGCCGCGGTGCGGTATCACCGCGACATGGGTTTCACGATGATCCGCAACTGGGTCGGCCAGGTCGCGGATGAAGCCTTCTACGACGCCTGCGACCGCAACGGCGTCGTGATCTGGCAGGATTTCTGGCTCGCGAACCCGCTGGACGGCCCGAACCCGGACGACAACGCAATGTTTCTGAACAATGCCGCTGATTTCATCAACCGCATCCGGAACCATCCCTCGGTCGGCCTCTATTGCGGACGCAATGAAGGCAATCCGCCGCCGGTCTTGAACGAGGGCCTGGAAAAGCTCGTCGCATCGCTCGATCCCGAGATCCGCTATATTCCGAACTCGGCCAGCGGGGTCGTGAGTGGAGG
>DASRKV010000043.1:0-6246 GCA_035648795.1 Opitutaceae bacterium | reverse complement strand
CCGAGGCGGGCGCTATTCCGCCGGCGTCAGTCAAAGGATGATTGCGCCTCAAACCCGTGAAGGAACGTGACGTCCGCCGATCCGTTGAGAGTTGACCCAATGGGAAATCCGAAAATGAATGATCGAATATGGTCCGGCCGCGTGCCTCGAGCGTGAGGCTTAACTCCCTGTAATGAAAAAAGCGCTGATCTGCGGAGCCGGCGGTTTCATCGCCGGCCACTTGGCCAAGAGACTCAAGCGCGAAGGATATTGGGTGCGCGGAGTCGATCAAAAATACCCGGAATTCTCGCCGGCGGCGGCCGACGACTTCCAGGTGCTTGACCTGCGGGACGGGAAGTCCTGTTGCGCGGCCCTCGCCGCACCCGGGGGCGGCACCTTCGAGGAGGTCTATCAACTCGCGGCAGACATGGGCGGCATGGGTTTCATCCAATCGGCCGAATGCGAGATCATGTACAACAGCAGCCAGATCAACGCCCACATGACGCGGTGCAGCGCCCTGACCGGAGTCAAACGGTATTTCTTCTCCTCCTCGGCTTGCGTCTACCGGGACATGCGGAAGGACGAGGCCGAGTTAAGCGAGGAGCAGGCTTACCCGGCCCTGCCCGACAACGAATATGGTTGGGAAAAGCTGTATGCGGAGCGCATGGCCATGGCCTATGGCCGCCGCTATGGCATGGCCGTCCGTCTGGCCCGGTTTCAGAACTGCTATGGGCCCGAAGGGACCTGGAACGGCGGCCGCGAAAAGGCCCCCGCCGCGCTTTGTCGCAAGATCGCCGAGGCCGAGGATGGCGGCAGCATCGAGGTTTGGGGCGATGGCACCGCGATGCGCGCCTTCACCTATGTTGACGACATGGTCGACGGCATCGTCGCGTTGATGCACTCCTCCCTGGAGAACGGCGTCAACATCGGCAGCCGGGAATATGTCTCAGTCGACGAGCTGGCCAAGCTGATCGCCGAAATCGCCGGCAAGAAGGTCCGCCTTCAGCACGTGACCGGACCCGTCGGCGTCCGGGCCCGCAAATTCCGCGTGGACCGGATGGAATCCATCGGCTGGAAATCGCGGATCTCCCTGCGCGAAGGAATCGCCCGCACCTACCCGTGGATCAGGAACCAGGTGGACGCGAACCGCCACCGCAACCTCATCGCTCCGGCTGCCTGACGGCGAAGGCGCCGGTTCGCGCCGACTGCCTGCGGCGGGCGAAAGCTCGGCCCATTTCGTCGCCCTGGCCATCGGGCCTCAGGACGCCGGACCTGGGTTGCAGCCTCTGCCGTCGCGCTTGCTCCGGGAACGGGGCCCGTTAGTCATTGGCCATTCCCGCCATGTCCTCCACCGTTTTCACCATCGCCAACCAGAAAGGCGGCGTCGGCAAGACCACGACCGCCGTCAATCTTGCCGCCGCGCTCGCCGAACGCAAAATCCACACGCTGCTCGTCGATCTCGATCCGCAAGCCAACGCAACCAGCGCGGTCGGCATCGAGAAACAAGAAGGCCGCAGTCTGTACGGGCCGCTCCACGGCGAAGGCTCTGCCCTCGAGATGATCACGCCGACCGCCTACGAGCATCTCGCCCTCATCCCATCCGAGGTGGACCTGGCCGCCATCGAGATGGAACTCACCCAGCAGGAGAACTATCTGCTCCGCCTGCGCCAGACGCTGCAGCCGGTCCGTGATTCGGGCGGCTACCGCGTCATCATCATCGACTGCCCGCCGGCGCTCGGCATGCTGTCGATGAACAGCCTGGCCGCGGCGGACCACCTGCTCATCGCCCTCCAATGCGAATACATGGCGTTGGAAGGCCTGGGCCAGATTCTCAAGCTCGTCGAGCGTTTGAAGTCCGCGGGCGTCAATAGCAATTTGGATATCGGGGGCATCGTCATGACCATGTATGACATCCGGACCAACCTCTCGCGCCAGGTCGTCGAGGAGGTGAAACGGCATCTCTCCGACAAGATCTTCGAGAGCGTCATTCCGCGCACCGTTCGCCTCAGCGAGGCTCCGAGTTTCGGCAAGCCGATCTTCCAATACGACCCGATGAGCCCCGGTTCCACGGCCTACCGCAACCTGGCGAAGGAGGTCATCGTCCGGTTCGGATTGAACGCGTAGCCCGGATGTTTTCCAATGCGGGAAGATCACAATCGAAACAGACGCCATCCTTCTCGTTCTCGTAATCGTGATCGTTCTCGTGTTCTTCGCGGTCGGAAGGACGTCCGAACCGAGAACGAGAAAGAGCAGGAGAACGATAACGACCGCCAGGAATGAACGCCCTGACCAAATACCGCCACGTCTTCCTCGTCGGCCTGCAGAGCAATCTGGTCTACCGGTGGAATTTCCTCATCCGGGGGTTCTTCTCCCTCGCGCGTCTGGCTGTGGTTTTCATTCTCTGGGGCGCCGCCTACGCCGGGGTCGCGCAAATTGGCGGTTATTCCATCGGACAGACGTTCACGTATTTCACCGCGCTCATCGCCCTGCAATTCATGATCGGCGCCTTCAACGAAGATTACCAGATCGGCGAAGAGATCCGCAACGGGCTGATCAACCAGTTTCTCCTCAAACCGATCAATTATTACCTCTACCGCTTCACGGTTTTTCTGGCCGCGCGCCTTGTCTCGGGGGCGCTCGTCTTCGTGCCGCTGCTGGCCATCTACCCGTTCCTGCGGTCCCACCTCACACTGCCCGGTGAACTCTGGCGTCCGCTCCTCCTCGTGCCTGCGCTCCTGCTGGCGGCGCTGCTCCAGTTCACCCTCGCCTTCTGTTTCGGACTGCTGGCGTTCTGGTTTCTGGAGATCCAGGGCTTTGTGATCCTCTCATTCGCGGCGGAGACGACGCTGAGCGGCCAGATCTTCCCGCTTGACCTGCTGCCACCCTCGCTCTTTCACGCCGCGCAACTGCTGCCCTTCTATTACATGATGTATTTCCCCGCCGCCATTCTGACCGGCCGGATCGATTTCACCACCGCGGTGCACGGGTTCGGCATCCAGGCCGCTTGGGTTTTGGCGCTCGCGATCGCCGCGCGGTGTCTCTGGCTTTCGGGTCTCCGCAAACACACCGCGGTCGGCGGATGAGCTGATACCGGATAGCGGAAACCGGATACCGGAAAGTTCGACCAGCTTCTCCGCCAAATCACAATCTCTCTCCAGTATTTCTTCCTTCTAGCATTCTTTCCGGTATCCGCTATCCGCAATCCGGTATCCTGTATCCGCTATCGATGAAGCTCCGCCAATATCTCCGCATCTGGCTCGCCTGCGTCCGGTACTCGCTGGTCCGCACGATGATGTTCCGTTTCGATTTTTTCCTTTGGTCGGCGGTGGAACTCGCCTGGATGGGCGTGAACGTGCTGTTGGTCGAGGTGATCTATCGCCATACGGACTCGGTGGCGGGCTGGAACAAATACGAGATGTTGCTGCTGGTGGGGACATCCATGCTGATCCAGCGCCTGCTCATGGGATTCTTTTGGAGCAATCTGTTCGAGATGGGACGCAACGTTCGCACGGGCACCTTTGACTTCTATCTCGCCCAGCCGGGCAACCCGCTCTTCATGGTCTCCACCCGCAAGCTCGATCCCGACGGACTGGCCAACACCGTGGTCGCCGCAGCGGTCGTCTATTACGCCGCCCACCGGCTCGGCCTGCACCCCGGTGTCAGTGGCATTTTGTTGTACCTCGCGCTCGTCGCTTGCGGACTGGTCATCCACTACAGCTTGTTTTTGCTCACTGCCTCGACGACGTTCTGGATCATCAAGACCGAGGGCATCGAGGGCAGTTATTTCACCGTGGTCGATTTTTCGCGCCTGCCCCGCGAGGCCTTCCGCGGCATGGCCAATGTCGTGCTGGTCTACCTGCTGCCGGCCGTCATCGTGAGCAATGTGCCTGCCACCACGCTCATCCGTGGCTTCCGGCCCGCTTATGCCCTTTGGCTGGCCGCGGCCAGCCTGGCGTGGTTTGCTCTGGCGGTGTTCGTCTTTAACCGGGGTCTCAAACGTTATGCCAGCGCATCTTCCTGAAACCAGCCTGCCCGCCCTCGACCACCTGCAACGATGCCTGGGCTACACGTTTCGGGAACCCGCGTTGCTGCTGCGCGCGTTGACGCACCCTTCCTACCTTCAGGATCATCCCGAAGCGCGCCCAGGCAATCAACGGCTGGAGTTTCTGGGTGACTCCGTCCTGCAGCTCGCTTTGTCCGAGGCCCTTTTCCAGCTTTTCCCCGAGGAACGCGAGGGCCCGCTCAGCCAACGCCGCTCGGCTCTGGCCAAAGGGCGGTTTCTCAGCCTGCTGGCCGGGGAACTGACCCTCGACACCGCCCTGCGCCTCGGCCAGAGCGAAGAACAAACCGGCGGACGGCAGCGCGCGTCGATTCTGGAGGACGCGCTCGAGGCGGTCGTCGGCGCCATCTATCTCGACAGCGACTTTGCGACCGCCCGGCGCGCCGTGCTCGGTTGGTATGGCCCGCTGCCCGACCGGCTTGCGGCCCTGCTCGGCGAAGACAATCCCAAGGGCCGTCTGCAGGAACTACTCCAGCCTGTCCATGGGAATCGCGCCCTGCGCTATGAGACCGTGCACACCGAAGGCGCGCCCCATGAGCGCGAGTATGAGGTGAACGTCTACCTCAATGATACGCTGCTCGGCGCCGGCCGCGGCAATTCCAAGAAGCTCGCGGAGGAAGCGGCGGCCCGCGCGGCGCTGCCGGCCCTGCAGCCCGACTCCGCCCGGCAGTGATGGATCAGCCAGCCGGCCAGGATCAGCGCTCCAAGCACACCGGCGTGTGCCCTCCCGCCCGCGCCGCCGTGCTCGCCACGCTGCTGCAGGCGCAACCGGCGCCGGTCTGGCTCATCATCGTCGAGGAATCGCGCGCTGCCGAGCAGTTGGCCGAGGATTTGATGTTCTTCCACTCGGCCGCCGGGGATCCCCGCCCGCTGGAAGTGCGCGTTTTCCCCGAGTCGCTCGCCGACGTCCGCAACATGCGCGAGGCGTTCGCGGCCTCCAGCGACCGGCTGATCGTGCTGTCAAAACTCCGGTCCACCCGGTCGGCCGAGGTTCCTGCCGCGGCAACGGGCGCTTCGCTGGTCATCGTCTCGACCCCCGCCGCCCTCGTCCAGCCCGTCCCCGCCCTCAACGAATTCATCGGCCAGGAGCTCACCCTCGCCCGCGGCCAGCGCCAGCCGTTTCAGGCCCTGGTCGCACGATTGCGCGACTTCGACTACGATTCCGAGACGGTCTGTGAAGCGCCCGGGCAATACGCGGTGCGCGGCGGCATCATCGACGTCTATCCGGTCACCGCGAGCCAGCCCTGCCGGCTCGATTTCTTTGGCGACGACATCGAAGACATCCGGGCGCTTGACCCCGTGACCCAGCGCTCGGGCGACCGCCTGGAACAGATCACGCTCGCCGCGTCGCCCCGGCTGCAGCTCACGCCGTCGCACACCGGGTTGGCTGACTATCTGAGCCCGCTGACCCGTCTGGTTTTCGTCGAACCGGCGGCGCTCGAAGAAGCGTTCAGCTTGCTCACCGCGGAATCGGCGGCGCCGACCGTGGGCGGACAATCCCCCGTGCCGTCCGCCATCGAACCGGTTCTCGCCCGCTGCGCCGCGGCCATCGCCGTGAGCGACCTCGACGAAGCTTCCGCGCTCTTCGAGGGAGCCGCGCACGAACAGACCTGGGACACGGAAAGCCTCGCCCACCACCGCCGGTATCCCGACGACGCGCTCGTCGCCCATGAACGGCTGCAAGTCGAGGAGGAGGCCCGCCATCGCTTCTTCGAACAAGTCGTCCGCTGGCAAAAGGAAGGCTATGCGATCGCTCTGGCAGTGGCCAAGGACGGTGAGGAGGCGCGAACCCGGGAGATCCTCGCCGCAGATCCGGCCTTGAAGTCCCTGCGGCCGCGTTTCCTGCGGAGCACGATCAACGAAGGCTTCCGCGTGACGTACCGACCCGCCGAACCTTGCGCCGCCGGGCCGGTCCGCCTCGCCCTGGCGCCGGACGCGCGCGGTTTGGTCCTGGTATCTGAAACCGAGATTCTCGGACGCCAGCGGCAACGGCGCCCGGTGCTCCATCGCCGCCCGGCCGCCACGCCGTCGCAGATCGACCAGTTGCTCGACTTCTCCGAACTCGTGGAGGGCGATTTCGTCGTCCACCTTCAGCACGGCATCGCGGTGTTTCGCGGCCTCGCCAAAATCGAAACCGCCGCGGGAACCCGCGAGGTCATTTCGCTGGAATTCGACGACAAGGTGACCCTGCATGTCCCGCTGCAGGA
>DASRKV010000042.1:0-3008 GCA_035648795.1 Opitutaceae bacterium | reverse complement strand
CGCGAGCTGCTTCCGTCCTTCTTTCGTCAGCTCGTAGAACCTGGCCCGCCGGTTGTTTTCCGACTGACCCCATTCCGCCTTGATCCAGCCCTTCTGTTCCATGCGGTAAAGCGCCGGATAGATCGAACCCTCCTCCACCACCAGCACGTCTTTCGACAGGAGCTGGATGCGGGCGGCAATACCCCAGCCGTGCATCGGCCCGCCGCCGTCCAGCACCCGCAGCACCAGCATGTCGAGGGTCCCCTGCAACAGATCCAGTTTTTCCATGAGCGCGACGTTTTCCCTGACCTCTCAATGGAGGTTCTTCTCCCATAGAATGTCAATGGGAAAGAATCCACCCGGCCGCCCTGCTGAGGCTTACATAATGTAGTGACGGATCGAGGTGGAGCGGCTTGTCCCCAAGACGCATTGGGCGCGTTCGGGACAACGCGCTCCACCAACGTTATTTCATTCCGTAAAAATCAGTAGGTCTTCCACGCCCAGGCCGCACCGTGCAGGACCAGGCACGCCGCGAGTGCCGCGGCCACGTCGTCGATCACGATGCCCCACCCGCCCGGCAGGTCCTGGAGCTTCCGGATGCCGAACGGTTTCGCGATATCAAAGAGGCGGAAGAGCAGGAAACCGGCGATGAAGACCGCCCAAGGCGGCCACACCCGGGCGACCGCCGGCCAGCCGAGAAAGCACAGCGGCATGGCCGTGAATTCATCGAGGATCACTTCTCCCGGGTCGTGCCGGCCCAGGCGAAACTCGGCCTCGCCGCAAAGCGCCACCGCCAGGTAGAGGCCCGGGAGGCTGAATATCGCCGTCCAGAGGCCGGACCATGGCCAGGCTCCGAACGGCCAAAACAACACCGTGAAATAGAGCAAGCCGGCCGCCGATCCCCAGGTGCCCGGAGCACGGCGCCCCCGCCCGAGCGAGCCCAGCGTCGCCAGCGCCAACACCCAGTTGGACGGCAGAAAACGGGGCCAGATCGGTTGCTCGAGCTTCATGCCGCCGGGACGTCAAACAACACGTGCCGGTACTTCCGGTAGTAGGTCGCCATCGACGAGACCATGAACCACATCGACAGGAAAAACAGCGCCAGGCCGATCCAGTGGACCAGCCACGCCAGGCGTTCGAGCGGGATTGGAAGCACCCGAGAAAAGTCCCGGGTCAACATTGGCGCTGCGAGCAGGAAACCCAGGGAGGTCATCTGAATGATCGTTTTGATTTTTCCGCCCCGCTCCGCCGCCATCACCACGCCGCGCATCGCCGCCATCATGCGCAGCCCTGAGATCATGAACTCCCGCGTCAGCACCGTCAGCACCATCAACATCACGATCACCGCCGGCACCGGCTCCAGGTAATTGAGATCGAGCAGCGCCGCCATCACGCCCAGCACCAGCACCTTGTCGGCGAGCGCGTCCATGAACTTGCCGAAATCGGACACGATGTTGCGCTCCCGGGCGAGCTTGCCATCGAGCCAGTCGGTCACGGCGGCGCCGACGAAGAGCCCGCACGCCAGCGTCGCCGCCCAGGGCCAGGTGCCGTACATGAGCGCGACGATGGCAAACGTCAGCGGCATGCGAATCAGGGTCAGCACGTTGGGCAGATTCAAGCGGTGCGGCACGGCGCAAGGTATGGACTGTCCACGCCGTTGCAGGCAAGGACGGAGATTGCCGTCCTGGCCGTAAATCCGGTCTCGTTTATCTCGCCGGTTGTTCAGCCTCGGCGAGCTGTCGCAACCTGGCAAAGTGGTTCCGCAGGACCTGCAACGTGCTCTCGTCGCAATCGAACACCGTGTTCAGCCCCGAAGCTTCCTGCGGCATGTCGCCGGCGCCAAGACCGTCGGGCGAATCCGCCGCCGTGTGCGGGGGCCGGCCCTCGCCGCCCCATAGCCAGAAGTTCGATCCGGCGGCCGCGCCCCCGCGCGCCGCGGAGGCTTCGATCAGGTCAAAGAGCTCCGTGAAGAGCCGGTCGCGACTCGTGGTCGGGCAACTCGTCGCGAGACCGGCGTCGCGATCCAGGCCGAATTCTTCGAGGACGACCGGCTTGCCGAGCGCGTCGGCGATGGCGAGATGCCGCAAGGCGTAATCGCGGGCCTTGTCGAGCGTCGGGCCGATGGTGGCCGCGAATTCGTCGCGCCGGTACCACCTCCAGTTCTTCGGCCAAAGGTGAAACACCGCATAATCGATGGTCTTCACGCGGTGAACCCGCCGAAAATTCTCGTCGTTGTAGAGGCAGCCCATAAAGCCCTCGCTGCCGGTCGTGACCAGATGGTGCGGGTCGAGGGCATGGAAGTACGCCGAGGTGTCCTCGATCCACGCCATGAATGCCGCGAACACCGCGTCATTGTCTCCGTCGCGTTCGCCCGGACGCGGCTCGTTGGCCAGTTCCCAGGCCATGATCGCCGGCTCGTCGCGGTATTTCCGTCCCGTGAGCGTGTTGGTGCGGTCGAAGAGCATGGCGACATAGCGGCGGTAGAGCGCCTGCGCCGCCGCGTTCGTGTAAAACGTGCTCAGCACCCGGTTGTATTCCTTCCACGGCGCGGTGTCGACCGCCAGCGTCGGGCCCGATCCGGTCCAGGAAAGATACTGGGGCATGCCGCCCGACCAGTCCCAGAAATTGTTGAGGAAGATGACGAGCTTGAGGTTCCGCCGGCCGGCCTCCTGCACGAGGTAGTCGAGCCCCTGCAACAGGTCTTCGTTGTAGACGCCCGGCGCGGTCTGGATCGCCGGGTGGAGCGCATGGGCGGTCGCGCACTCCTCGGCGTCGCCCAGCACCCGGAGATTGTTGACGCCCAGGTCCCGCAGCCGGTCGAGTTCGCGCACGAGGCGCGCCCGCCCGGCCGGATTCGAGGGCCGGCCGAGATGCGCTCCGTACCACAGGTTGGTGCCACAGACGTACCACGGCCGGCCGTCGAGCACGAAGTGCCTGCCCTCCACCCGGACAAAAGTGTCAGCCGGCCGCGCCTCCAGGGACACGGCGAGCCAAAGGAGAAGGACGAAGACCAGGCGTGGTGGGCGCAT
>DASRKV010000041.1:0-6537 GCA_035648795.1 Opitutaceae bacterium | reverse complement strand
GAACCCCGTCAGGCTGACATTGGCGGTCAGCGTGGCGCTCGGGCTCTTATTGACCACCAGGAGGCAGAGCGAGCCGTCGGCGCGCTTGGCCGCAAAGGCCGAGAGCAGGGTGTTGTCGCTGGTGGCAGGTAGGATGGTATCACCGCCCCGCGCAAAATGCGACAGCAGCTTCATCACGTAATAGGTCGGGAAAGCGTCGTAATAAGTCGTCTCACCGGCCAGGGTGGAAGGGACGGAAAGGATGCCGTAGTCTCCGTTAATGCGCCATCCGTACAGGGATGAACTCATGTTGCCGACCAGCGCTGTTCCGGCGGCATTTGTAGCCGGACCATTGCGCAGATCCCACCATAACATGGAATTAAACTCGGTCCGCAGCAGGCTGCCCAGGCTGTCCGCCAGGTAGAGCCCGTTGACGAGGCTGTTCATCTGCTTGCCTGGGTTATTGTGAACGGAGTTGTTCTCCGTGACGCAGAGCTCCACGTTCGCGGCGGCTGCGCCGAAGTAGTCGTTCAGCGATCCGCGAAGAAGGGTCGCATCGACCAACCAACCCGTGGCGGGAGCGCTGGCGAGTTGCAGAAGCGTCGCGTCGTTTTCCTGCCCCGCGTTCTGCTCGTAGCGGTGACAGATGAGGAAATCGGGCATGACGCCCGACCCCTTTATCGTACTGAGCATTACGGGCACCCAACCCGTCTGGGGCAGGTTAGTGGCAGGATCCATGACCGATTCGGTCGGGTAAGTGTACGACGGGCCTTCCGTGCTGGTAACGGCAACCGCGCCTATCTTTATCGTCGGATCGACCGCCTTCATTGCTGCGAAGTACTGTGCGAACCGGCTACCGTATTTGACCGGATCGTGCTGGGCCGTCTGAATGTCATACTCCCAGGTCCCATAGCATTCATTGCCGACCTCCCAATATTTCAGGGCGAAGGGGGCCGACTGACCGAGGCGCAGGAAATTTTTCCCGTCATCTGTCCCGAGCGGCGTTGAAGCCCTCAGGGTCGACCAATAGCCGGCCGTCTTCCAGTCGAATCCCGTTGAATCGGTCCCGATGTTTACATCCGCGGCCGAGCCCAGGATGCTCGCGCTCGCATTGGTATAGGCCACCCACGCTGCGGCCTCCTGGGGCGTGCCCGACCCGTAATTCACGGTTACAAATGTCTGGCAGTTGGTGCCCGCGATCAGCGGGGCAAAGTAATTGAATCCCTCCGGCCAGGTCTGGGAGGTGCTGGCTTGCGTATGATTTATCCAATGGTAGTCATCGGACATTCCTCCGCCGGGTATCCGGATCGCGCGGATGCCGGCGCTATTGCAGAGCGCGATGGTCGTGGCGTCGCCCGTCTGGGGATCCCACAACACCGCGTTCACGCCGAACACGCGCTCATCCACGGTCCGGACCGTGCGGGTGGCGTCGACGGCGAGATTGACATTTTGGGCGCGGCCGGCCACCGCGAAGGCCAGCCCGAGCAACAGCGACCAGCTCCATCGGACCGGGAGGCAATGCGGCCGACGCAGCGGCAAAGAGGAAAGAGGTGTCATGACGGATATTGAGGCGAAGACGGCTGATTGATGAGACCGCAGACCGTGACAAACAAACAAAAAAAAGTCAGTGCCGGAGAATCTTCCGGGAAGCGCCACCGATCGCGGGCAGCGACCCGGCATTCCGCGACCGTTGGCCGGCCCAAGCACCGGGAACATCGCGGTTAATGACTTACCAATACCACCGGGCCTTCCGGAGCGGCAGAGGCGCCACCCATGTTTTCGAGGCTGACCTTGAAGCTCGCGCCGGTCACGTCGGGCCGGTCTAGTTTGAAGGGGACGCGAACCTGGTCCGAGGTGGAATCGACGGCAAACACCGCAAGGCTTGTCCCGGCGGGATGCTGGGGATCGAACAGCCAGAGCTGGTAACTCTTGTCCAGCGCAAGCGCGGGAAGCGCGGCAACAACCAGTTCACCTTCCGGCGAGTCTGGATTCCACACGGCCACTGCCAGGGACGGGGAGGCGACATCGGTCGGGGACACGAGAGGAATAACCTGGAGCCGGCCAAGACCGTGCTGCCCCTGAAGCTCGCGGCGCAAGTCCATCATTCGCCGGGCGGAGAGAATGTGTTCGGCCTCGATTTGTTGCCGCAGAGTTTTTTCCTGGATTTCGGCTAGAGCGGCTTGTTCGCGAAGCACAACTGCTTCCGATCGAAGGGCGAAATACGCCGGCAGCATGAAACCCGCAAGCAAGGCGAAGCCGGCGGCGGCGAACCAAGGCAGCCAGGCGAGCACGCCAGTGGGCGCAGTCCGGAAGTAGGCCGGCGGCGGATCTGCTGGCACGCGAGGCGCGTGGACCTGGTCGTCGTTCATTTCCGATCACAGGAACAGCAACCCCAACACGCCGAGCACGAACAAGGCCGCGAGCGCGGTCAGAACCCTTCTTTCCTGTCTGGTCACACGGAGAGGCATGAGAGCTGGCAGAGTCCGAAAGTTTGCAGGCGACCGGAGACTTCCGTCAACAACGGTTCGTCGGCAAAATTGCGAGGCGATTCCCCGGCGGAGCGAAGGGCGTTTCCTGGCGTTGCGGCAATGCCGGGGCCGCGCCGCGCGATCAATGATGGGGACGAAGCTCCCGGCGGATAATATGAAAAATTCTCCCCTGGCGTGCGTCGGCGAAAATCCGCCTGGCGCGCTGGATTGCGGCGAAGTTTGGGGCATTTTAGCCGGATTACTTTGCATGCGCTTATGACAACACTAACGAGCAGGATTCTCCAAAGCGCGGCCCTCATCGCCGCATTGAACTTCGTCGCGGTGGCCCGGGCCGTGGAGGTCGGTCGGCCGGCGCCCGACTTCAGCCTCACCGACATCGATGGTGTCACCCACAGGCTGTCGGACTACAAAGGCAGACTTCTCGTCCTGGAATGGGTCAACCCGGAGTGCCCGATCGTGCAGAAGCACTACAACAGGAGCGGCAATATCCCCAGGCTGCAAAAAACCTGCACGGGCGAAGGCGTGGTCTGGCTGTCGATCAACTCCGCGGCGCGGGGAAAGGAGGGCGATTATGATCCGGCCGAGGTGAAGGCATGGATGCAGCGCGTGAACGCGGCCCTCACGGATTACTTCCGCGACCGGGACGGTACGGTGGGTCATCTTTACGGAGCCAGGACCACGCCGCACCTCTTCATTATCGATCGCGAAGGGACCCTCGTCTACCAGGGTGGGATCGATAGCATTCCGTCGTCTGATCCGGACGATATTGCCCGCGCGACGAATTACGTTGCGGCCGCAATGGCCAGCCTCGCGGCGGGAAGTCCCATCGCGGAGAGCAGCACGCGTCCCTACGGTTGCTCGGTGAAGTACTGACTCGATCAGCTCACCGGAGCGGTTGCCTGACGCGCGCTCGAAGCGCGGCCCGGCGATGTCCGCTCCCGTCGCCGGCCCGGTGCGGGAGGCTTATTTCCCCCGTGAGCCCGGCCACGCTTCCGGCCGCAGCCAGAACTCGTCCTCGCGTCCTCCGTAATAGGCGGCGAGCACCTGGTCCATGACGCGGGACGTCCGACGGGCGGATTCACCCGTGCTCGGACAGGTTCCGCGCCCCAACAAGTCGTCGACGACGGTCTGGATCAGCGGTTGTTGCACATGGGGCGGATTGGGCCGGTCAAGCGCCTGCACGCCGGCGGCCGTTTCGATTTGCGGCGGTTCATTGCCGAACACGCTGCACGACAGCCGGCCTTCGGTGCCGTCGATTTCCAGCCGGTCGTTGGCGGAACTGCTGGCAAAGTTCCAAGCCGCGGTTCCGGGAACGCCGGCCGCAGTCAGGAAGCTCATGGCCACGTTGTCTTCGACTGCATGAATGCCGGCGACATTGGCCGCGACCCCGCCCACGCCGCCCAGGGGACCGAAGAGAAAGTCGAGCAGGTCGAGCGCATGGGAGCCGAGATCGAGAAAAAGCCCCCCGCCGGCTTTGGTCGCGTCGAGCCGCCAGGCGCCGCCGGTGTCGTGATGTCCGGGCGTGGTGAAGTGGTACCGAATCCCCGTCACGCGCCCGAGGGCGTCCGTGGACACGAGTTCCTTCGCCAGGACAAACCGCGGCAGACGGCGGCGGTAATAGGCGACAAAGAGTTTCTGTCCGGCGCGCGCGAAAGCCTGGATCATCTGATCGCATTCCCGGGCGTGTCGGGCCATCGGTTTCTCGACATAGGCCGGCTTCCCGGCGGCGGCGACGCGGAGGGCGTACTCCGCGTGGCTCTCCGGAGGCGTGGCGATGTAGACCGCGTCGACCGCGGGATCGCCGATGAGCGCATCGGCGTCGGCGTACCAGCGCGGAACGCCATGGCGCCGCGCATAATCGGCGGCCAGCGCGCCGTTGCGCCGCATGACGGCGACGAGTTGGGAACCGGCCGCTTTCTGGAAACCCGGACCGCTTTTTACCTCGGTGACATCGCCACAGCCGATGATTCCCCACCGCACATGCTCGCATCCCTGCAGTTGCGAAGAAAGCATGCGAGGACTGTTAACCGCTCCCACGCCGGGTGCAACGGTCGATGCCGGCATGCGGTCGTCTGCAACCTGCTGATTTTGGTCGATTGCCGGGCCGCCGCGGACAATACATGAGCTGACGGCCAGCGGTTGGCTGCCCGATTTTCCCTCCAGCGAAGGATCCATATGCCTGCCACAAAAACTACTCTCCCTCCGGTCAAGAAGATCGCGTTGATCGCGCACGACCACCGCAAGCGCGATCTGATCGAATGGGCGCGCTTCAACCGGGGCACGCTCTCCAAGCACACGCTGTTCGCCACCGGCACGACCGGGCGCGTGCTGGCCGAAGAACTGGGCCTGCCGGTGACCCGGCTGCAGAGCGGCCCGATCGGCGGGGACCAGCAGATCGGGGCCATGATTGTGGATGGCGCGATCGACTTTCTGATCTTCTTTTGGGATCCGCTGGAGCCCCAGCCACACGACCCGGATGTCAAGGCGCTGCTGCGCCTGGCGGTCGTCTGGAACATTCCCGCCGCCTGCAACCGGGCCACAGCAGATTACATGATCTCCTCGCCGCTCATGAGCAGCGACTACGAGCGGCTCATCCCGAATTACGGAGGATATCTCGCCCGGGAGATTCCCCCGGCGCAGGAGCCGCTCCCGCCGGAAGCCGGGGAACCGGCTGACGGTCCCGAGCGGACGTGAGAACTCAGACATTCACCGAGAACATTTCCGGGTGGATCGTCCCCTCGGCAACCTTGACGACGGGCCCGGTCATGCGAATCGCGAAATCAGGCGCGATCTCAATGCTGAGCTGCCCGCCGGGCATATGCACGGTGACCTGCCGGTCGACCAGGCCGAGCCGATGGGCCACGGCGGCGGAGGCGCTGGAACTCGTGCCCGACGCGAGGGTATGGCCGGCGCCCCGCTCCCAGATTTCGATCCGGACATTTTTTCGGTCGAGAACCTGCATGAACTGCACGTTGGTCCGGTTGGGAAAGAGAGGATGGAACTCAATCGCGCGGCCGTAGGCGATGGCGAGTTCAGCGGAGATTTCGGGCAATGGAATGACGCAATGGGGGTTGCCGATCGTGGCGGCGCAAAACGTGAACTCGCGGTCCTGGATCCAGAGCTTCTCGTTGAGCACTTCGCGCTCCGGTCCGGTCACCGGAATCTTGCCACTGGAGAAACTCACTCGACCCATGCCCATGGCGATCATCCGGCCGTCCTCCTGGATTTCTGCCGTCACCAGACCGCCGGGCGTGGCGATGCCGAGAATGCCGGCCTTCCCGACGTGGTGATCCCAGAGATAGCGGGCGAAAATGCGGGTGCCGTTGCCCGACTTCTCCGCCTCCGATGCGTCCGGGTTGAAGATGCGGAGGCCGAAGCTGCCACCGCCGGCGGGCAGCGGGCCCCAAAGAATGCCGTCGGACCCAATGCCGAAATTGCGGTGACAAATGATGCGGATCTGTTCGGGAGTAGGGGCGGTCCAGCCGGGAAAATCGGCGGGATCCATGACGAGGTAATCGTTGCCGAGGGCGTGGTATTTGGAGAAGCGCATGGGCGAGGGGAGGGAAGCCACGAATCGGCGGAAATGACAGGAAAAAACGCATCTCAAGTCGGCGGAGCCGGCACCGCGGCCGCCGGGCAATCAAACAGGCCGCGCTGCTTGATCGTGTCGACCACGCCGGGCGGCACCGCGGCTTCCCACGCCGGATCGCCGCGCTTGATCATGGCGAGCACATCGCGGGAAATGATGCTCAACGTCTCCGGGTTGAAGCCCGTGACACCCTCGATGTAATGGTTCTCCAGCAGGTGGGTGTACAAATGGCGGAGCAGAGGCGGCACCTGAAGATTGTCGGCAGTGATGAGGACGTCCGCCGCGAATGCTGGGGGCGGAGCGGAGATGATGGCTGCCGGCGGCACGGCAGCCGGGGCCGCGCTCGCCGGCGCCGTGGCCGTGACGTAGCGCTCATAAGCGGCGCCGCGCATCGGGTACACGTACAATTTTACCGAGTGGCGAAACATGCGGCCGAACGATTCCAGGATTCCGCCCGGCAGATTCTCATAATACTTCTCG
>DASRKV010000040.1:0-5111 GCA_035648795.1 Opitutaceae bacterium | reverse complement strand
GCGCCGGAGGTGGACTTGACGAAGATCCCGGCAGAGGAGCAGTGGAAGTACACCGCGGCAGGCCGGCAGACGCATCTCGACGAGCTGCGCGCGAAGGAACAGGCGGCTGCGACGTCCTATGCGTGGATCGACAAGGACAAGGGGATCGTGCAGCTCCCGCTCGACCGCGCGATGCAATTGACGCTGCAGGAACTCAACGCCGCGCGGAAACAATAGCACAGCCGATGGAATGGATATTCTACACGCTCGCATTTCTTATCGCCGCCGCGATCACCGGCACGGCCGTGTATGCGCTCTATTGGTCGTCCAAGCATGGCCAGCTCCGGGATTTCGAGCGCGGGGCGGTCTCCATCTTCGACGACGAGGAACCTGTCGGTCAGATGACCGATCGGTTTCCGCCGAAAACGAAGAAGCCGTCGGCGCCCGTGAAGGAGGCATGATGATGATGCCTGAATTCCCGACAGTCCATCGGACCACTCGCTGGGGCTCGCGGCTACGAGGTCGGTCCACTCGCTGGCGCTCGCAGCTACAGAACCAATCGCTGGTATTCTTCAGCCGGGGTCGCCGACCCTGGCTCCTGCTCTGATCATGGCCAACGCTCCCAGTCTTGCCGCCTCGCTCAATCCCGGCACGCCGACCGACGCGGTGGCGCGCGCGGAGCTGAGCGAAATTGACGCCTCCGCGAAATGGCCGGTGATCGTCTTTCTGCTCTCCGGCCTCGCGTGGCTGCTGATCGGCACCGTCTTCGCGTTGATCTCCTCCATCAAGCTGCACACGCCGGAGTTTCTCGGTGACTACGAGTGGCTCACGTTCGGCCGGACGCGGACCGCGCATCTCAATTCGGTCGTCTATGGCTGGAGCACCAACGTGGCGTTTGCCGTGGCCTTCTGGCTGATGGCCCGGCTGTCGCGCGCCCGACTGCGGCATGGCGGGCTGTTGATCGTCGCCGCCTGTTTCTGGAACCTCGGCGTGACGATCGGGATCGTCGGCATCCTGGCGGGCGATTCGACGTCGATCGAGTGGCTGGAGATTCCGCCGTATGCGACGCCCCTGCTCTTCGTGGCTTACGCGCTGGTGGGCGTCTGGGCGGTGATCACGTTCCGGTTCCGCCAGTCCGAGCATATCTACGTCTCGCAGTGGTACCTGCTCGCCGCGCTCTTCTGGTTCCCCTGGCTTTACTCGGTGGCGCAGATCATGCTGATCTTCGAGCCGGCCCGCGGCACGGTGCAGGCGCTGGTCAACTGGTGGTTCGCCCACAATGTGCTGGGCCTGTGGTTCACGCCGATCGGGCTCGCGGCCGTCTACTACTTCATTCCGAAGGTGCTGGGGAAGCCGATCCACAGCTACTATCTCTCGGTCCTCGGTTTCTGGTCGCTCGCCATCTTCTACAACTGGGCGGGGGTTCACCACCTGATCGGCGGACCGGTCCCCGCGTGGGTGATCTCGGCGGGCATCGCCGCGAGCCTCATGATGGTGATCCCGGTCGTGGTCACCGCCATCAACCATCATCTCACGATGGTGGGCAGTTTCAGCGCGCTCCGTTACAGCCCGACGCTGCGTTTCGTCGTCTTCGGGGCGGTGAATTACACGCTCGTCAGCCTGACCGGCTCGGCGATGGCGATCCGCGGTTTCAACGAGATCACGCATTTCACGCACTTCACCGTGGCCCACGCGCATCAGGGCATGTACGCGTTCTTCACGATGGTGATGTTCGGCGCGGTCTATTACATCCTGCCGCGCCTCCTGCTGAAGGAGTGGCCGTCGGCCACGCTGATCCGCACGCATTTCTGGGCGACCGCGATCGGCATCACCGTCTACTGGATCGATCTCTCGATCGGCGGCTGGATCCAGGGCACGGAGATGAACAATGCCAGCATCCCCTTCATCGACGTCGTGCAGCACACGATTCCGTGGCTGTTCGTGCGAAGCGTCGCCGGCATCGTGATCACCATCGGCCATCTCGCCTTCGCCGTGAATGTGGGGTGGATGCTCCTCGCGCGGCGCCCGGCCGGCGTCACCGCCCCGACGCTGTTCCACACGCCGCCGGCCATGCCAACCACCGTTGTCCGATGAACCGGGGCCCGCTCATTTTCCTCGGGATCTTCTTCGCGCTCGCCTTCTCCTGGACGGGGGTGGTGCTGACCAATCAGATCCAGTACGGCAGCCTGACGCCGTACTACGACCAGAACGAGGGGAAGACCTATCCGGAGAAGCCCTCCGGCCAGGCCGAGCGCGGGCGCCTGGTTTACCAGGATCTCGGCTGCCTGTATTGCCATTCCCAGCAGGTGCGCCGGCCGGGTTTCGGGGCCGACACCGAGCGCGGCTGGGGCGACCGCCAGAGCGTGGCGCGCGACTACGTGTACGAGAAGCGCGTCTTCCTCGGCACGATGCGCACCGGGCCCGACCTGCGCAACATCGGGGCGCGCCAGCCCTCGGCCGACTGGCATTATCTTCACCTTTACGATCCGCGGCTGACTTCGCCGGGTTCGATCATGGCGCCGTTCGCGTTCCTTTACGAGTATCGCCCGATCCTGGGCGAGCGGTCGCCGAAGGCCCTGAAATTGCCGGCGGAATACGCGAAACTGCATCGCCTCGACCGGCCCGGCTACGAGCTCGTGCCAACGCCGCGCGCCGAAGCGCTCGTGGCGTATCTGCTGAGCCTCAAGGACACATACGAGTTTCCCGAGGCGAAGCCCTACGTCGCTCCGAAGGCGGGAGGTAGCGGCAAATGAGCGCCCATCTCTCGGACAAGCTGCCGCTGGAACAAGCCGGCGCCTCGGACGAGCAGCTGCAGAAGGTTCACGCCATCTTGCTGCGCGAGAAGCCCGAACCCACGGAAGGTTATTCGCCGCTGCCGCTCATGCTCCTGGGCTTGATGAGCGCGCTGATTCTTTTTTCGGCCATCTACCTCGGACGCTATTCGGGAGGATTTGACCCGTTGGTCTACGATGAGCGGATTCTGCCGGGGATGCTCGAAGGCGGCGCGGCGCCGGTGGCCCAGGACCCCAAGATCATCGGCAAGCGGGTGTTTGCGAATTGCATCGCCTGCCACCAGACGACGGGCCAAGGACTGCCGGGGGCGTATCCGCCGCTGGCGGGATCCGAATGGGCGATGGGCCCGGAGGACCGGATCATCCGGATTGTCCTGAACGGCCTCAGCGGCCCCATCACGGTCAAGAGCACCGCGTTCAACAATTCGATGCCGGCGTTTGGTCCGCAGTTGCGGGACGAACAGATCGCGGACGTCCTTACCTACGTCCGGTCGGAGTGGGGCAACAACGCTCCGGTGGTCTCACCCGACAAGGTGAAGGAGATCCGGGCGGCGGTCGCCGCGCGCACCGGACCGTGGAGCCCCGACGAGCTCCTGAAGATCCCCTGACCGGGCCGCGACCGCTCCCGCATGGCTCCGGGTGGAACGGCGCGGCGGCGGCAGATTCCTCGGCGCATTGCGACTTGTCTTGGCGTCCAACATCCCGGTGAATCCCGCCATGAAAGTGGATGGCAATCCGGGTTCGGGTTTGAAGGCCGACGAGGTTAAGCGGCGCCATATCCTGCCCAAGGCGCTGGTCATCGGCCTGGTCGCGGGACTGATTTCCTCGGCCTTTCGGGAAGCACTGCAATGGTCGGAGATCCATCGCATTGCCTGGCTTCACCAGCTGTCGCCGACCGCGGGTCTGTTTGCAGCGTTGATCGTGGGTGCGGTGGGCGGGGGCCTGGGATTGTGGCTCGTGCGTCGGTTTGCACCTGAAGCGTCCGGCAGTGGCATCCCCCACGTGAAATCGGTCGTGCTGGGCGAAGCGCAACTCAACTGGCGGCGGGTGCTGCCCGTGAAGTTTTTTGGCGGCCTGGCGAGCATTGGCGGCGGCCTGGCGCTGGGACGCGAGGGTCCGACGATCCAGATCGGCGGCGCGACCGGGCTGATGGTTTCGACCTGGTTTCGCGTGAAACCGGGTGAAGGAGAGCGCAAGGCGTTGATCAGTGCCGGAGCGGGCGCCGGATTGGCCGCGGCGTTCAACGCACCGCTCGCGGGAGTAGTTTTTGTGTTGGAGGAACTGCACGGCGCCTTCACCCCGGTGATTTTCGTCGCCGCCTTTCTCGCCTCGGTGACGGCTGACGTCGTCTGCCGGGTGTTGACCGGCGAGACGCCGGTCTTCGCCCTGAGCGGAATGCCCGTGCCGTCGTTGAACGCGTTGCCGGTCGCGCTGGTCCTGGGAGGGCTCGCGGGCCTCGGCGGGGTCCTCTTCAACCGCTCCCTTTTGGCCAGCCTTGACGGGTTCGAACGGCTGCGACGGTGGCCGCCGTTTGCGGTGGGTGCGCTGGCGGGGCTGGCGGCGGGCTTCGCGGCCTGGATTTATCCCGAAGTGAGCGGTTCGGGCGCGATCCTGGCGGAGCACGCCATGGCCGGCGAAATCGCGATTCGCAGCGTGATCGTCTTGGTGACGGCGCGGTTTGTCCTCACCATGGTCAGCTATGGATCGGGATCAGCCGGCGGCATCTTTGCGCCGCTTCTCGTGATCGGGGCCCTCGGCGGCCTCGCTGTGGGGGCCGCCGCGCATCTCGTTGCCCCGGCCTGGGCGGGGCATCCGGAGGTATTTGCCGTGCTCGGCATGGGAGCGCTGCTTACCGCCATCGTGCGCGCCCCGCTGACGGGAATCGTGCTGATGATCGAGCTCACCGGGAAGTACGATTACATGCTGCCGCTCCTGGTCTGCTGCTTCGCGGCCTATGGCGTGGCGGAAGCCATGAACGACGTTCCGATCTACGAGGCGTTGCGGGAGCGGGCGAACCGCTCCGCCGGACGCGGGTGAGCCGGGATCGGCCGACCGGATTCATTGGCGGAACCCAGCCGGAACGTGTATTCGTTATTTCGTTACGCGTCCCGCGAGAGCTCCTCGGACCGGGCCTTGGCGGCGAGGACGGTCTCCTTGAGCGTGTCGCGAAAGCCGCGCGCGGCCATGCGTTGCAGGCCAGCGAAGGTGGTGCCGTGCGGGGAGGTGACCTGATCGCGCAGCGCTTCGGGTTCGATCCTGGTTTCGGCGAGCAGACGCGCGGAGCCGAGCACGGTCGCCTGGGCCAGTTTGGCGGCGACCTCGCGCGACAGTCCGGCCGCC
>DASRKV010000039.1:0-3672 GCA_035648795.1 Opitutaceae bacterium | reverse complement strand
TGGCGATGGATACGACTGCCCAGGCGATCAAATACGATAGCCGGGTTGCGAGGAACCGGGGCGGCGCGGGCGGGGAATCACCGATCAGCCTCGCCAACCAGCTGTCGGTGAAGGACTGGGAAACGGTGTTTGGTGCGGTCTTGCCGCCGAGTTACGTCCGCCAGCAGACCGAGAGGGCGTTGGACCAGTTTTTCGGCTGGTTGCATTCCAGCACGGCCGTTCCCATGGTGAATATTGAACTGGACGAAGTAAAACGGCGGCTGACAACCCCGGAGACCGAAGAGGCATATATCCGGATCTTGAAGACAAAACCGCCGTACACGGCGTCTCAACTTCAGTCTGCCGGTGAACTTCCGGTTGGATTCTGCCCGCCCCCCGAGGAAATGCTGCGGGTGCGGCAGGAGTTCCGCACCATGATGCAGGAGGCAGCGAGCGAGTTACCGGCAAAGGTGGATTTGTTCACGATACTGAATGGTGACGACGAGACAGCCGAGGCAGCCCGGAAGTGGGCGGAGGTGCGGGCGCGGGTCGTGCAGTTGGAAGAGCTTGCGTGGTGGAGCCCGGCGGTGCCGGCAGCGCTATTGCTGCTGATCGCGGTATTCGCTGTGCGCTCGTTTCGCGGCTGGATGTTTTGGTGGGGCATTCCATGCCTGATCGTTGGAACGGTGAGCGCGGCCCTGGCGTTTTCAATCGTCCCAGCCGGAAGATGGATGTTGGCGCAACTGGTCGTGCCCTACCTGCCGGCGGAGGTTTCCGCGGCAACTTTGGAGGCGATGGCCGGGTTGGTAACAGCAGTGCTGCAGCCGGTGATGACCGCGGCACTCCACACCGCCAGCGCTCTCGCCATCGGGGGGCTGGTGGCGGTGATCCTCGGCGCCGTCTGCAAATCCCGGCCGAAGCTGGCGGTGGCACCACGACCGTAAGAACACACTGCTCGTTGCGTCCGCCTAGTTCTCCGCCGAATGCAGGCCGCCGGCGCCCGCGCGGAAATCGACGTTCATGCGCTCGGGGTTCGTCGGGTGCGGCTGCGAGCAGTTCCAAAGACACGCTCCGCAGTAAACGCATTTTTCACGGTCGAACGCGGGCACGCCGTCCGGTCCCGGGGAGATGGCCTGACCGGAACAGGCGTCAATGCAGATGCGAACGTTGCATTGCTGGCAGACGGCGGGATGCAGGAAGACCACGTGGTCGGCATAACCGGCCGGGGCCTGCACTTTCCCGCCCATGAGCAGCGCATCCTGATGCGAGACGAGTAGCTTGCCGTCCAGCGGGATCGCCGGCCAGCCGGCCCGGTCCATCAGGGCTCCGTGCAGCGAAACGCCTTTCTTGGCGCATTCGGCGCGAAGGCGCGCAATTTCCGCCGCCGGGATCCGGCCTTCGTAATACCGCTCAACCGTGGGGAGGCGCTGATACGGAGGCATGGGCCGGCCGCGCAGATTCAGCCGTCCCCCGGTCAATCCCGTCAAACCCATGCCGATCAGCCCGGTCACCACTCCGCGTTGAAATCCGTCGCGGGCGCGTTCCGCCACCAGGCCCTCCCGCTCGACCCAGCTCGCGCGGCGGCGGCGGACATAGGCCTGTTCCAGGTTCTCCTTGGTGAAACTCTTGCCGGCCTTCAGCAGCTCCAGGACGCCTTCCGCGAGCTGCGTCCCCGTGGCCCACGCCTCGTCAACGCCGGACCCCGTGAGGACATTTGTGCTGCCCGAGCCTTCGCCGATGCGCACATAACCATTGCCGGCAAGATGGGGTTCGCCGCGGCGGCCGGACTCCTGCAGGGTCTTGGCGCCCCACGAACGCAGCGTGCCGCCCTCAAGGTATCTCCAGAGGTACGGATGCATCATCCAGTGCTGCAGGTAGCGGTAGGCGGTGCGGACCGGATTGTCGAACCACGAAGGCACGAAGATCCCGAGCGAGGCGATCCGCCCCGGATGCACATACATGAATCCAAAGATCTCCGGCTCAGGATAACCGAACGTGTGGAAAACCGTGCCGGGTTCCAGGTCGGTCTGGGGCGGCAGATCCACGACCATTTTCATTCCGACCGCCCAATCATGCTGGTGATTTCCTACCGGCAGGCCGAAGCGCTCGTCGATCTGGCGGCTGACGGCGCCCACGGGCCCGTCGCCCACGACGGTGAGAGCCGCGCGGATGTCCATGCCCGGCATGAAGCCGTCTGCGGGCGTTCCCTGCTTGTCGGTCCCCTGATCGATCAGCCGGACACCGACGACGCCGTCACCTTCGACGAGCGGGCTCGCGACGGGCGTCGATGGCCACACTTGCACGGTGCCGGAGCTCAGCACCTGCGCGCCCACCCATTGCATAAACTGGCCCATCGAGAGCACGAGGCCGTCATGCTTGCGGAGAAACGGCGGCACCCACGGCAGGTTGACCGCGTGATGCTCGAACGGCAGCGCCCATCGGCACGACCGGATCAACGCGTCCGCCGCCCGCAGCGCAAGGGAACGCCGGCTGGCGCCGATCGGATCGAGCAAGTACGCGACCCGCTCGTGTTTCACGGGTGCCGCCAGCGGAATCTGGGCGGGATCGAGCTGGGGAAAACTTGCCTTGATGCTGCGGGCCGGGGTGACCACGCCGGACACGCCGAAGCCGAGGTCATCCGCGCGTTCGTAACAGATGACCTGGGGCGGCATCCCGGGGGCCGCGGCGCTTTCGACCACCGGCGTGCCGTCCTCCCGCGTGAGGCTCTTCGCGAGCGTCGTGAGGAAGCCGCCCATCGCCGGCCCGAAGCCGACGCAGACGATGTCGACGTTCATGCTTTGGCGGTCGGGGGCCAAGGATGCGGAAGGTGATTCGTTCATTCGACAGGCGGGTGCGGCTTGGGCCAGGGCGTGTAGGGCGGGGTCGCCGAACCCCGCCGCGAAACAAGTCGGACGAAGGCGGCATTCGGCGATGCCGCCCTACAGCAAACGCGAACCATCACCGCGGATAATCCAACGCCTCGGGAATCATGACCTGCACGAGGGCGTCGGCCGCGCGATCTTTGGCGAGGCGCGAGCCGGCGAGACAGGCGTCCACTTTCCGCCGGAGTTGCGCGAATGGCTCGAGGGCCGCGGCGGCGGGTCCCTGGCAACAGCAGCCATCGGCGGAGCAACTGTCGGTCGCGTTGTATCCGTAGACCAGCTCGGCGCAGATGCGAGCGGACTCACCGGCCGCGCTGGCGCTCTGGGTGGCGCAAAGGTCGGAGAAGAAGTTGACCAATCCGGCCAATCCCTCGGCGACGACGGCGTTCTCGGGTCCTTTCCGCTCGAGTTCGAGCACGTCGAGGATCTGTTGGCGCGAGGCGAGCAGCCAGCACAGCGCGTCGGCCAGCGGGAAAACAACCCCGTGCCGGTTGCCGGAGAACAACTTCGCGCCCTCGGCATCCTTGGCGCCTTGCAGGTACTGGAGGGTCCAGAGCCAGAGTTCCATCGCGTTGGCGAGCGTGCCGGCGCCGACATCGGGTTTGCCCGCGGCGATGGTGCGAAGGTCGACAATCCACGTGCGGAAAAGCGCCAGGAAGACCTCGTTGGTCATGGTGACCGAGATCTGGCGGCGCTGAACGGCCTCCGGGCCCTCATACGTCGCCTCGAGCTGGGCATCCATCCACTTATGTCCGAGGAATCCGGGGCAGTCCTCGGTGATGCCGTATCCGCCCATGAGGCTGACGGCCTC
>DASRKV010000038.1:0-3304 GCA_035648795.1 Opitutaceae bacterium | reverse complement strand
ACGAAGGCGAGGAACAGGTTCTGCTTGATGTTGCGCAGCACGGCGCGGCTGAGATGTCGCGCCTTGACGAGGCCGGCCAGGTCACCCTTGACCAGCACCAGGCCGGCGCTGTGCATGGCGACATCCGTGCCCGTGCCCATCGCGATGCCGACGTCGGCTGCCGCCAGCGCCGGCGCGTCGTTGATGCCGTCGCCGGCAAACACGACGCTCTCTCCCGCCGCGCGATGCTCGCGCACGAGTTCCTGTTTGCGGGCCGGCGTGACGCCCGCATGCACGCCGTCCAGCCCCAATGACCGCGCCACGGCCCGGGCGGTCGCTTCCCGGTCCCCCGTAACCATCACCACGCGCAACCCGAGCCGGTGCAATTCGGCGATCGCCGCCGGCGTCGTCGCCTTGATGGGATCGGCCAGCACGAGCGTGCCGGCCGGTCGGCCGTCGATGAGGACGTTCACCAGCGTGGCGGTCGGATATTGCTGGCGGGCCTGGTCCTCCGCACCCGTCGGGGCATCCCGACCCAGGCGGCCCACGTGAACGTTCCTTCCCTGGACTCGCGCGCTTACGCCCATCCCGGGTTCGGCGAGGAAGCCCTCGGCGGCCGGCAGCCGGAGCCCGCGCGCCCGCGCGGCCTCGACGATCGCGCGGGCCAGCGGATGCTCGCTCGCGCTTTCGGCCGCGGCGGCCAGGGAGAGGAGTTCGCCTGACGTGAGGTGGAGCGGCTTGTCCTCAAGCGGCCCGGGCGACGATGAAAGCGCGTTGGGGTCAACGCGCTCCACCTCTGGCACGATCGCCACGACTCGCGGCTTGCCCTCGGTCAGGGTGCCGGTCTTGTCGATGAGCAGGGTCGTCGCCCCCGCGAGCCGTTCCAACGCCTCCGCATTCTTCACCAGGATGCCGGCTTGCGCGCCGCGGCCGATGCCCGTGACGAGCGAGACCGGCGTCGCCAGGCCGAGGGCGCACGGGCAGGCGATGATCAGCACGGCCACCGCATTGACAAACGCGAAGATCCAGCGCGGCTCCGGTCCGAGCCAGAGCCAAAGCCCGAAGGTCGTCGCCGCGATGCCGGCCACCGCCGGCACGAACCAGGCCGCGACTTTGTCGGCGAGGCGCTGGATGGGGGCTTCGCTGTCCTGCGCTTCCTCGACGAGGCGGATGATCTGGGCGAGCAGGGTGTCGCGACCGACCCGCTCGGCCCGCATCACGAAACTGCCGGTGGTGTTGAGCGTGCCCCCCGACACCGGGTTGCCGCCATCCTTGGTGACGGGCACCGGTTCCCCCGTCAGCATCGATTCGTCGACATCGCTGGTGCCTTCCGTCACCCGGCCGTCGACGGGCACTTTTTCGCCCGGGCGCACACGGAGGAGATCGCCGGGCACCACCTCTTCGACCGGTACGTCCTCTTCGTTGTCGGTGCGGATCCGATGGGCCATCTTCGGCGCGAGATCCATCAAGGCGCGGATGGCGGCGTCCGTGCGGGCATGCGCGCGTTGCTCGAGAATCTGACCGATCAGCACGATGGCCGTGATGACCGCCGTGGCCTCGAAATAGAGCGGCACTCCGTGCGGTCCGCGGAGCGCCGGGGGAAAGCGGCCGCCGAACAACACCGCGGCCATGCTGTAGAAATACGCCGCGCCGGTGCCGGTGACAATGAGGGTGAACATGTTGGGGTCGCGTTCCCGCAACGACACCCACCAGCGGCGGATGAAGGGCGCCCCGCACCAGAAGAACACCGGGGTGGTCAGGGCGAATTGCAGCCAGCCGGAGAGTCGCGGATCAATCCGGTGCATCAGGCCGGGCACCGCCATCTCCCCCATCGCCAGGACCAGGACCGGCAGACCCAGGGCGAGTGCGGTCCAGAATCGCGGCAGGAGAACCGTTGCGGCCGGCAAGCCCATGTAAACCGGCGCGTTGGGATCGGCCGGAGGCCCGGCTGAGGGCGCGCCGTGTTGCTGGGAGTGTTCGTTCATGCGATGACCGTTCTGTACGGCCCGGCCCGCAATCCCTCAAGACTTTCAACCAGACTCGGGACAGTTTGGGCGAAGCAAGGCCAAAGTCTCACAGTCGACGCGCCGGCGCAACCACGGCCGGTCAAAGGAATGGGCCGGCGGTTTTCGCGGAGCAAAGCGTCCCGGTGAAAGGAGAAGGGCAGCCCATGCCCTGCCACAAATCGGGATTGCGGCACCCGGCGAATCCCGCACCCTGCTCCTTTCGCACCATGATGACGCCCGAGCGCCAGCCGCCGCTGGGCAAGAAGTGCAGTTGACGGCCGCCCCGCCCGCGCGGCACCCACGACCTGATCAGACCCATTTCCCCGTCTTTCATTCCTGCCGATGCCTGAATCCGCGCCCGCCTCCAAGCACGAGCCTTTCATTCCCGATGCCACGGTGATGCGCGAATTCACCTGGCGCGCGGTGCTCACCGGCACCGTCCTCGGCATCGTCTTCGGCGCCTCGTCGCTCTATCTGGTGCTCAAAGTCGGCCTGACGGTGAGCGCCTCGATTCCCGTCGCCGTGATCTCGCTCGCGCTGTTCCGCGCGCTGTCGAAGGTCGGGGTGCGCGACGCCACCATCCTCGAGAACAACATCTCCCAGACCGCGGGATCGGCGGGCGAATCGATCGCCTTCGGCATCGGTGTGACGATGCCGGCGATTCTCATCCTCGGCTTCGAACTCGAGCTGACGCGGGTCATGCTGGTCGGGATTCTCGGTGGTTTGCTGGGCATCCTGATGATGATTCCGCTGCGGCGGGCGCTCATCGTGAAGGAGCACGGAATTCTCAGATACCCGGAGGGCACGGCATGCGCCGCGGTGCTGACCGCCGGAGCTTCGCCCGAAAGTCGCGCGGCGGCATCGGCTTCGGCCCAGGCCGACATGGCGGCGGCGGCCGCCGCCGGGCTCGGCCAGTCGGCCGGCGGGAAAGTGATCTTCACCGGCTTCGGAGTCGGCCTGCTCTACAAAACCCTCAACATTGCCTTGAAGGGCTGGAAGGACATTCCCGAGAAGATCTTCGGCGCGCCGTTCAAAGGCGGCTCGGTCGGAATCGAGATTTCACCGGAACTGCTGGGCGTGGGCTATATCATCGGTCCACGGATCGGCTCGATCATGTGTGCCGGCGGAGTCCTCGCCTACCTCGTGCTGATTCCGATGATCAAGTTCTTCGGTGAATCGTTGTCCGGGCCCCTCGCGCCGGGGACGAAGCTGATCGGCGAGATGGCACCGGATGAAATTCGCGGGGCGTATGTGCTCTACATCGGGGCGGGAGCGGTGGCGGCGGGCGGCATCATCAGCGTCTTTCGATCGCTGCCCAC
>DASRKV010000037.1:0-4444 GCA_035648795.1 Opitutaceae bacterium | reverse complement strand
GCGGGGAGGCGGGAGGTGGTTCGTTCATGCGACAGGCGGATGAGGCTGGTGCCGGGAGGTGTGGGGCGGGGTCGCCGAACCCCGCCGCGAGACTTGCCGGGCGGTGGCGGCATTCGGCGATGCCGCCCTACAGATCAAGGGAAGCTGCGCTCACCGCGGGTAATCGAGCGCCTCCGGAATCATGACCTGCACGAGGGCGTCGGCCGCGCGGTCTTTGGCAAGGCGCGAGCCGGCGAGACAGGCGTCCACTTTCCGCCGGAGTTGCGCGAATGGCTCGAGGGCCGCGGCGGCCGGCCCCTGACTACAGCAGCCATCAGCGGAGCAACTGTCGGTCGCGTTGTACCCGAAGACCAGCTCGGCGCAGATGCGGGCGGACTCACCGGCCGCGCTGGCGCTCTGGGTGGCGCAAAGGTCGGAGAAGAAGTTGACCAATCCGGCCAATCCCTCGGCGACGACGGCGTTCTCGGGTCCTTTCTGCTCGAGTTCGAGCATGTCGAGGATCTGTTGGCGCGAGGCGAGCAGCCAGCACAGCGCATCGGCCAGCGGGAATACAACCCCGTGACGGTTGCCGGAGAACAACTTCGCGCCTTCGGCATCCTTGGCGCCTTGCAGGTACTGGAGGGTCCAGAGCCAGAGTTCCATCGCGTTGGCGAGCGTGCAGGCGCCGACATCGGGTTTGCGCGCGGCGATGGTCCGGAGGTCGACAATCCACGTCCGGAAAAGCGCCAGGAAGACCTCGTTGATCATGGTGACCGAGATCTGGCGGCGCTGAACGGCCTCTGGGCCCTCATACGTGGCCTCGAGCTGGGCATCCATCCACTTGTGTCCGAGGAATCCGGGGCAGTCCTCGGTGATGCCGTATCCGCCCATGAGGCTGACGGCCTCGCGCATCATGGTGGCGCCGTGACCGGTGTTCCAGAGCTTGGTGGCGGGGCAGAGGACATTGGCCTGGGAATCAAGCACCAGGTATTGGACGAGGGCGTCGGATTTGAGCGCATCGTAGCGCGCGATGTCCCGCCCGGCGGCTGGTTGAGCCGAGAGGGCAATGAATTCGACTGCCTGTCTGGCGATCGGGCGGAAGGCCTTCATCTGCGCCATGCCGCCGGCGATGCCTTGCGCCGCGAAGATCTGGTCCTTCGCTTTTTCAAGCGGATCGAGTTCGTCGAACAACCGGGCGGTGGCCATGCCGAGCGAAGCGGCGGCTTCGCCGGTTGCCCAGACGTCGACGAGCCGCTGCAGGCAGTCTTCCTTTTGTTGAAGGCCGAAATCATAGCGCGGCGTGCCGGGATTCACGGTGGCCGCGCCGCGAAAGCGGTTGCGCTGGTAGCGGATCACCGGCTCGACCGCGGAAAGCAGCTTCGCGGCGGTCATGACGCCAACCGTCACGCGCGTGCGGCGGAAGACCGCTTCGATGATCTCGCCGTGGCTGTAACGGGGGACAAGGCAGCCGTCCTTGACGGTGTAGCCGCCGATGATGCGGCTCGCCGGCACGGTCATGTTGAAAGCCGGGTCCTGGGTCGAGGACAGTTGATGGACCATCTTGTGGGTCGGGGCGCCGCGGTCGAAGGTGCCGGGGTCGGTGTCCTCGAGGATGATCATGCAGCTCGATTTGATCCGCGCGTCGTCGGTGTCCACGGCGACGGTGGTGAAATTGGCGAACCCCATGTTGGTGATGAAGCGGGCGCGCTTGTCGACCTGCAGCAGCGGCTCCTGCCCCTCCTTCCATTCGGCGATGCGCACTTTGCCGGCGAGCAAGCCGGTTTCGACGCCCACGTAAGGCAAAGGCTCGGTGAGACTGAACGCGCCACGCCACGCCCGGCGGTTTTCACCCGGCTGAGGCGGAACGCACCGGCTCATATACCGGTCGCGCTGTTCCTTGGTGCCGCGTTCGTGAATGGGCGCAAGGGCGAGATTGCCCGCGAGGCTGCCCGTGGCGGCGCCCGCGTCGACCCAGGCGAGTTCAAGCGCGACCAGGGAGAGGACGAGGTTTTTCGGACCGTCGATAAAGCCGCCCTGCTCTGGGTCCATAAAGCAGGTGGTGATGCCGGCATCGTCGTAGGCCTTGAGCAGCTCGTTTTTCTCGGGAGTCCATTCGTGACTGTTCCGGGCGCCCTGCGCCACCAGCCGGGCCACGAGGCCGCGGGCGACTCCCCGCGCGGCTTGGACAAGCATTTGGAGGTCATACCGATCCTGGTAGCGCCACATGATCTGGCGCACATCGTCGCCGGGCAGGGTTCTGAGCGTTTCGCGGGGTTTGGCGGAAGCGGTCGTTTCCATGGAAGCAGGGTCGGTTGGTGAGCGGGCGGAGGAACGAACGGAGGGGATTCTTGCAGACGAACACCGCATGGTCACCACCGGAAATCCGGAAGGAAAGCGGCCTCCCGCCCCGACGTCCACTTAGAAGACGGCCCGGGACGCAGGAATTAACCGGAGTTATGCGCCTCGGCCTGCAACGAGGTGGCGACCGGGTGAGCGATCTTGCCCGCCGGGGGCATCAAGCCAATGCGGTCGGTTGGCGGGAGGTGAACCCCGCCGTCCCCGGCGGGTTTTCCGATGGCGAGGTTCGCAGCCCGCCGGGACGGCAGGCTCCACCATTTGGTGCGCCGATTTTTCCCGGGGAAGAGCTGTTTCGACTGCGTCGTTCCGGATGGGCCGACGCTTCCGCCGCCTTCAATCCGACCCTCCTATTGCCCGGATAACCGGGCCGCTAATCGCGGTCTTTTGTGTCGACGATAATCGTCACCGGCCCGTCGTTCACCAGGGTCACCTTCATGGCCGCGCCGAATTTGCCCGTCTGGACGGGCCGCCCCAGGGCCGTCTGGAGTTGCAGGATGAACTCCTCGTAGAGCGGTCCGGCGAGTTCGGGTTTCGCCGCATCGTTGAACGAAGGACGGGTGCCCTTGCGCACGTTCGCATGGAGGGTGAACTGGCTGACGACGAGAAGGTCGCCGTTGAGGTCATTCACCGCGCGGTTCATCTGGCCCGTGTCATCCGGGAACACGCGCAGACTGAGGATTTTCTCCGCCAGCCATGTGCAATCCGCCGGGGTGTCATTCTTGGCGACGCCGAGGAAGACGAGCAGGCCGGCGCCGATTTCGCCGGCGAGGCCGTCGGCGGTTTTCACACTGGCAGAGGCAACACGCTGGATGACAGCACGCATGGGTACCGACTCAGACCCCGGCGGGCGGCTCAAGTTCTGATGGAACGCCGGAATCAGAAAGTCACGTGCGGATCGACGTCAGCCTCGTAATCGACCCCGGCGAGGCCGAAACCGAAGAGCTTGAGAAACTCGGTTCGATAACCTTGGATGTCAGTGAATTTCCCGAGCGTTTCCGTCGTGATCCTCGGCCAGAGGGCGGCAATCTGCCGTTGGATCTCGGGTCGCATTTCCCGGTCGTCGAGCCGCACCCGGCCGGTCTTGTCGTAGGCCAGAGCGGAGCCGTTGTACATCTGCGAGGCGAAGAGCCGTTGAATCTGCTCGATGCATCCTTCATGCGTGCCCTGCGCCTTCATGACCTTGTAGAGAATGGAAATGTAGAGTGGGACCACGGGAATGGCGGAACTTGCCTGGGTGACGAGGGCTTTGTTGATGGAGACAAAAGCCCGTCCATTACCGTGGGCTTTCAGCAGCGCATCGATCCGCCGGGCGGCCCGCTCGAGGTCATTCTTGGCCAGTCCGATCGTCCCGTTGCGGTAGATGGGCCAGGTGACCTCGGGTCCGATGTACGAATAAGATACCGAGGTGGCGCCGGGCGCGAGCAAGCCGGCCGCCGCCAGCGCCTGCATCCAGAGTTCCCAGTCCTCGCCGCCCATCACCGCCACCGTATCCGCGATCTCCTCGTCGGTGGCCGGCTCGATGGTGATGTCGGACACGATACCGAGGTCGGTATCCACAGTTTTATTGGTATAGGGCTGGCCCACCGGCTTGAGCACCGATTTGTGGACCATGCCGGTCTTGGGGTGGACGCGACGGGGCGAGGCCACGCTGTAGACGACGAGGTCGACCGGTCCCATCTCGCTCCGGATCAGTGCAAGCGCCTGCTGTTTGATGGCTTCGGAGAACGCATCTCCATTCAGACTTTGCGCGTAGAGGCCGGCGCCCTTCGCGGCGCGCTCGAACGCAATGGTGTTGTACCAGCCAGGCGTGGCCGGCCGGTCTTCCTCCGACGGCCGATCATAGAACACGCCAAGGGTGGCAGCCCCCGAGCCAAAGGCGGCAGTGATCCGCGAGGCGAGCCCGTAGCCCGTGGAGGCGCCGATCACGAGCGCCCTTTTCGGGCCGTTCTTGAGCGGGCCCTGGCGCCGGATGTAATCAATCTGCTCCTGGACGTGCGCGGCGCAGCCGACCGGATGGGCGGTCACGCAAACAAAGCCGCGAACCTTGGGCCTGAGAATCATCGATAAGCGAGTTTTCTTGCCGGCATACTGGTGGCAAGAAACAAGT
>DASRKV010000036.1:0-6428 GCA_035648795.1 Opitutaceae bacterium | reverse complement strand
ACGGCGCGCAGGCCAGCCAGTTCATGCAGAGCCTCAAGCTCGCCAACTCCCTGCCGCCGGATGAAGTTGCGAAACTGGTCGGCCCGAAGCCCACCGATGTCGCGCCGCCGCCCACCCTGCCCGGCTTCGGTGACGCGCCGGCGCCCGTGACCACGGCTGACAATGCTCCGCCGGCCGCGCCCCGGCCGCCACCCACGGCGATGCCCGCCGTCCAAATGCCCGACGTGCCGCTCGAAAAGTCCGCGCTCGTCGTCAACCACGCCGTGACGCAGAAAAACGGCAAGCCGATCGATGGCATCAAACTTTCGCAACACGACACGGAAATCTACAGCCCATCGATCGCCGTTGGACCCGACGGCATCATTCACGTCGCGTTCGTCGAGAAACATCGCACGACGTATGCCCTCGCCGCCTATTATCGCGCCAGCGCCGACGGCGGGAAAACCTGGACCGAGGCGAAAAATCTTTCCGAAGACATGCCGGGCTTCGGGGTCGGCCGCTGCGCCCTGTTGGTCGACGCCCGCAACCGCGTCTATGTCATCTGGCGCTCCGGTCTCAAGGCAGGCTTCCCGGTCAACACCGACCCCTGGGGCGGCGGCGGGCAAAGCAATCTCGTGTATCGCGTCCTCGACGGCGGCAAGTGGAGCAAGATCAAATCCGTCAATCCTCCCGGCTCGCCCGAGACGCAAAACGACGGGGCGCTTTCCTTCTTCGCCGCCGTGGACGCCGCGGGCCGCGCCCAGGTCGTCTGGACCTCCACGCCGGACAAATGGCATCCCGAGCTGATGCACATCAGCGGAACGTACCATCAGCACCTCGCCGGCGTGGGCAACGGGCTGGTGTTCCAAGCCACGCTCGACGGCGCAACCGCCGGCGCCCCGCGCGAAGTCTTCCTGACGCCGGTTGCCGGCCAGTCCGAAGCGGGCGGATACGGCGCCTATTGCGACGGCCTCGACACGATCAACGGTTACATCGATGCCGCCGGCACCCCGCACTTCGTCGCCGCCGTCAGCCGCACGCACGACGACTCGCTGCGCAACAAGTCGCGTTATGAACTGATCGAAAACGGCCAGGTCGGACCGTTCATCGATCTGCCGGCGCTGTCGTTCCACGCCTGGCGCGACATCCCGACGCTGCTCGTCGACGCCGCCGGGAAACACCACGTCATCGTGCTGTATCCCGCCGGCGAACACCCGAACATTCGCGACTACCTGATTGGCTCCGACGACGACCCGGTTGTCATCCGCGCCGCGGCCAACGTCAAAGGCACGGTCGACGGGATGCAGGCTTATCAAGGCCCGGGCGGCCGGATGGTCGTGATCATGCAGATGAATGACAGCGGCGAGCGGGCCACCGGCGAGACCTTCATCTCGATCAGTACGGGAAACGGCTGGAGCACGCCAGTCAACGTCACGAACAACGAAGGCCGCAGCAGCTTCGCCAGCAAGCAGACGAGCAGCGAATCCAACGTCGCCATTGAGAAGAGTTACTATCCCGGACCGGCGGCCGCCGCGTTCGACCGCAACGGCCATTTGGTGCTGCTGATGATCAACAACGAATACGGTCTCTTCGCGAGCACGGCCTTTGGTGTCCAACTCGCCGGCGGCAGCAGCAGCACCCCGACGCTGCAATTTCTGCGGTTCTGATTCGTCCGCTGCACGAGGGGAGTCTGCCTGCTTCACCTCCGATCCTACCGTTTTGCCCTGGGCCAGGACCGGCTCACGGTGCCACCCACACGTGTCTTGACGCGCCACGCCGTTCCCGCACGGTGATGCCAATCCTGATGCACCGTTTTTCCCTGCCGGGTCAAAGGTCCGCCGCGCATCCGCCCCAACCGGCCGAACCGGTCTTTGATGGGGCGGCAAGCAGTATCCGCTCGGTCGTGGCGTGCGGCCTTTTGTTGACGGGCGCAGCGTCAATTTCCGCCCGGGCGGCGGACACTGCTCCGGTCGCCACCGTTACGGGCGGGCTGATCCGGGGCCGCTTGCTACCGGATGGTGGTGGCGCCGTGTTCAAGGGCATCCCTTTTGCGCAGCCCCCGGTCGGGGAGCTGCGCTGGCGCGAACCGCTGCCGGTCGCCGGCTGGAGCGGGGTGCGCGAGGCCGCCGAATCGGGCCCGCCAGCCGCGCAGGCGTCATTCGGGTGGAACGACACGTTCGCCGCCGCCAGCCGCGAAGACTGCCTGTATCTCGATGTCTGGACTCCCGCCTGGCCGTCGCCGACCCGACTGCCGGTCATGGTCTGGATCCACGGCGGCGGAAACGTGGCGGGAGCTGGGGGCTCCGACCCGCTTTACGACGGGACCGCCCTCATCCGGCACGGCGTGGTCTTGGTGACCGTCGAATACCGGATTGGGATCTTCGGATTTTTCGCCCATCCCGAGCTGACGCGCGAATCGCCGCGCCATGCGTCGGGCAACTACGGAATCATGGACCAGATCGCCGCGCTCCAATGGATCCGCGACAACATCGCCCGCTTCGGGGGGGATCCGGGAAACGTCACGGTTTTCGGTCAATCTGCGGGCGCTTTCGACATCGTCGCGCTCCTGACATCGCCGCAGGCTGCTGGATTGTTCCATCGCGCGATTGCCGAAAGCGGCGCCTTGCCGCTCGAATCGCCGACCGCGACCCTGGCGGAGGCCGAACAGGCGGGGGTGCGGATGGCCGCGAAGCTGGCCGCGCCGGGCAACGACAGCCTGCGCTTCCTGCGTTCGCTGCCGGTCGGGGAAATTTTGCGCGGCGCCGAAAAGAATGCCGGTGCCGCCATCAACATCGACGGCCGGGTCTTTCCGTCGCCACCCGAGCAGGTCCTGGCTGCGGGTCACGGGTTGCGCGTGCCGCTGATCATTGGCGGCGCGGCGGTCGAGTTTCGCGCGGCGGGCACAGCCGACGACATCAGGAAGCAAATCCAGGCAACCTTCGGGCCCATGGCGCCCAAGGCGCTGGCTCTTTACGGCCTCGCGGGTGAGGGCCACGCGGCGGCCGCCAGTTCGGTTTACGGCGACTTGGCCGATCAGTGGGGCAGCGACCGATTGCGCTGCGCCGCCGTGATCCAGGGGGAGTGGCATGCGGCCGCCGGCAACCCCACCTGGGAATACCAATTCGACCGCGCCATCCCGCCGCGGCCAAAGGCGAATCATTCGAGCGATCTGCCCTACGTCTTCGGAAATCTGTACGCGAAGGGCAGTCAGGGCGGCGATTTCCAGGAGGCTGACCGCAAGCTCTCGGCCGCCATTCAAACCTACTGGACGAACTTTGCGCGGACGGGCGATCCGAACGGTCCCGGCCTTCCGGTCTGGCCGCGTCACGACGGACAGACGCGGAAGTTTCTCGAGTTTACGACAGCGGCGGATGTGACCGTGAGCGAGAATCAGCGCGGACCAATCTGCGACCTGTTTCGCGGACTGCCGGGCAAACCCGCGACGACCCGCTGAGCCGTCGGCATCCATCCGGCAGCGGCAGATCAGGAGCGGTTGGCCATCGGGGCGCGTGAAGCTATCATCCCTTCGAAACCGCTCCGACCAAGATCCTGTTCCAGGCGAAAGATCATCACCATGTGGCCGCAAGACTATACGCCGATCAGTCATAGTCTGCTGCTCTCGGCGTTGGTCGCGAGCGTGCCGGTCTTCACGCTGCTGCTTCTCCTGGGGGTGGGACGCCGGCCGGCCTGGCTGGCGTCGCTGGCAGGTCTGGCGGCGGCCGTGGTCGTTGCCACCGCGGGGTACGGCATGCCGGTCGGCCACCTCTGCTCCGCCGCAGCCTTTGGCGCGGCGTTCGGTCTGTGGCCCATCGGCTGGGTGGTGTTCACCGCCGTCCTGCTCTACCGGGTCACCCTGGAGAGCGGGCGTTTCCACCTCCTCAAGGATTCGATCGCTCGCGTGACCAACGATCCTCGGCTGCAGGTGCTGCTGATCGCTTTTGCCTTCGGCGCCTTCATCGAAGGAGCCGCCGGCTTTGGCACGCCGGTGGCCGTGGCTGCCACCATGCTGGTGGGCCTGGGTTTCTCGGCGCCTTACGCCGCCGGGATCTGCCTGCTCGCCAACACTGCGCCGGTGGCGTTTGGCTCCATCGCCATCCCCATCACCACCCTCTCCATCACGACCGGCCTGCCAGTCGATCGCCTCAGCGCCGCTGTGGGTCGCATCTGCGCCCCGGTATCGCTGATCATTCCGGCGTACCTCATTGCGGTGACATCGGGATGGAAGGGCCTGCGCGCCGTCTTCCCGGCGGTGGCCGTCTGCGGGCTGGCTTTTGCCGGAATGCAGTTTGTGAGTTCCAATTTCATCAGTCCGCAACTGACCGACATCCTGGCTTCGCTGACCACGATGGGCGCGCTCATCTTGCTCAGTCGTTTCTGGAGACCGAGCGATGCCCCGCCAACGACGCACCCCAATCCTTCCAGCGTTGGCGAACAAGTCGCGCGCGCCTGGGCTCCCTATGTCTTGCTCGTGGTCTTTGTGCTTTTGTGGGGCTACAAACCGCTGCAAGCCTGCCTGAAGCGCACGGATGTCCTGCTTCCCTGGCCGGGACTGCATAACACCATTGAACGCGTGGCCCCGGTCGTTGCGCAGCCGTCCAGATTCGCAGCAATTTATACTTTCGGCTGGCTGTCCCCGTCGGGCACGGCCTGCCTGCTCGCCGTCGTCTTTGGGGCGGCGCTGGCGGGTCTGTCGCCGCGACGCCTTCTCCGGACGGTCGGCCATACCGCCCGGCAACTGGCTCTGGCCGAACTCACGCTAGCGGCGGTTCTGGCCATGGCATTCGTCATGAACTATTCGGGGGCCACCGGGACCCTCGGTCTGGCCTTTGCCGGCACGGGCGCGATGTTTCCGTTTTTCAGTGCGATGCTGGGATGGCTGGGGGTGTTTCTCACGGGCAGCGACACCTCGGCCAATGCGCTGTTTGGCACCCTCCAGGTGGTGACCGCCGGCCAGTTGGGCATGAATCCGGTCCTGATGGCCGCGGCCAATTCCGCCGGCGGAGTCATGGGGAAAATGATCAGCCTCACCAGCATTGCGGTGGCGGCAGCCGCCACCGCGATGAAACCGCAGGAAGAGTCGCTGCTGTTTCGCTTCACCTTCAAACACAGCGTCCTGCTCGCCGCGACGATTGGATTGGTCGTGATGTTTTACGCGTACGTGGCACCGTCCTGGGCGCCGTGACGTATGGGTCCGCTTGCAGCGGATTTCCGCGACCGGCCCATCCCTGCTGGTCGGCGCGCCTGAGCCCGGTCAATTCGCTTCATCGGGGAGGCAAGCGTTCGCCCAACCCAGGCGCACAAAAAACCCGCCCTTGGCGAGGCGGGTCGGTAAGGCGATGCGGGTGGGCTGTTGCGCCGCTGCTCCGCACCGCCGGTGCCAGACCGCAGATTGAAATCGGTCAGACGGCTCGGGTTTGCCAATGGATCTCCGCCAGCGGCGCGTCAGTGCTTCACCACCTTGGAAATATGGGTGGCCACGGCCTGCCAGACGCCGTTGCGCTTCACAAACACATCGGTGAATCGGTATTGGCCGCTGGAGTCCATCCCCTTGTAGGTGCTTTTTTCCGTTTCGAGGCCAAAGACCACGGCGGTCGCGTCAAACACGCTCACCTTGACTTCATCCACCTTGAAGGATTCGCAGTTGTAGACGCCGGATTTGAAGTCGGTATCAACCTGCGCCTTGGTCTGCAGGTTGCCGTCCTCATCCGAGAACATCCATTCGGAGGCCTCGATCCGGTCGATCGCCGACTGGTCTTTCTTGACCATCGCCACCCCCCAATCCTGTTCCATCTGAGTGATGATTTGTTCCGCGCTTCCGGCTGAGGAGGGCTGGGCCTTGGCGGGTGTTTGGCCGACGACGAACGCAACGGCAAGAGTTGCCGCCGCGAGGGACAGTATGCGTTTCATGAGGGTTCCTGGTTCTTGAGGGTTATCCTAGCTGGCAGTCAGATACCCCCAGCCGCAGATGTAACGCGGAAGGGGGGCATAACTTGCATGAGCGGGAAAGTAAATGCGGTTATAAGCTAAATGCAAAAAACTACTGGCCCGGCGAATTTCTCCATGTTGGTGAGCCCGCGTCGCGCGGCGCGGTCAGGCGGGATGCACCGCGGCTGTCAGAATGACGGGAGAGGGCCGTAGGTCACCGGAACCTGCCAGTCGCCGTAATCCGGCTGGAAGGGCTTCATGACGCTGACGACCTGCTGGCGGAATGTCGTTTCGATCAAGTTCCCCTGCCCCGGCCAGATCTTGAAGCGGACGCACAGGATTTCCCAGCCAACCTGCGGGACCGTTTCTACTTTGCCAACGAACGGCTCGGTCAAGATGATCGTGCCGAATTGCCGCCACATGCCTTGGGCGACGTTCCCAATGGCCTCAACGGCCTTCGTCTTGTCCGCCCCCGCCGGAATCTGGACATGGACGCAGGCGTCGAGTCCGCCGCGGGGAAACCG
>DASRKV010000035.1:0-15525 GCA_035648795.1 Opitutaceae bacterium | reverse complement strand
CGTTGGTGGCGCCGATCCGGATGGAACCGCCTTCCGGCATGGCCTGCACGGCGTTGATCACGAGATTTTGCACCACCTGCCCCAACTGGCCCTTGTCCGCATCGGCCGGCCAGAGCCCCGGCGGCAGATCGAACTCGCATTTGACCCGCGAGCCGTGGAGCGCAAACTGGGCGACCTCGCGGATGATCTCCGGCAACAACACCGCGGTGCGCACCGGACTTCCCCCCTTGGCGAAGGTCAGGAGTTGCTGGGTCAGATCCCGGGCGCGCACTGTCGCCCGCTCGGCCTCCTGCAAATAGCGCTCGACCGTCGCCAACCCGCCCGCGTCGAGCAGCGCCAGCGTGATGTTGCCCATGACCGCGGTCAGGATGTTGTTGAAATCATGGGCAATGCCCCCGGCGAGGATGCCGATCGATTCGAGCCGCGAGCCGCGCTCCAATTCTTCCTCGAAGCGTTGGCGGACCGTGACGTCCCGGATGACGAGCACGGCCCCGATGATTTCGCTCTCGGCATCGTGCACCGGAGCGCAGCAACCTTCGACCAGGCAGAACGCGCCATTGCGGCCCATGAGCCGCGTCTGGGGCGGAAGATCGACCAGCGCCCGTTCCTCCAACACGAGCGCCAGGGGCAGCACGAACGCCTCGTCCGACCGCGGCCCCCGAAGGACGCAAATCTCCGCGAGCGGCCGGCCCACCGCCGTCGCGGCGTCGCACTGGGTCAGCTCCGCCGCCGCCCGGTTGATGAACTGCACGATCCCGCGGGTGTCGGTGGTGATCACCCCTTCCGCCATTGCGCGCAAGGTCACGGTGAGGCGCTCCTTCTCGGCGGCGAGCGCCGCTTCCGCCTGTTTGAGTTCCGTGAAATCCATCAACGCCACCACCGCGTATTCCAACTGCAGCCATTCCGCCCGGCGTGGCATCCACCAGTGCAGATAAACGTGGTGGCGGCCGCCCACAAAGTCGCCGCATTCGGCCTCCGCCTCGCCGGCGTTGTGTCCCTGCCAGATGGACTCGAGCCCACGCTGCAGCGCCGCAAACACCTGCGTGGTGAACAGCCGCGAAATTTCGTTTTGGAGATGCACCTTCGACTCCGCGTGATACAGCCGTACCGCGGTCTCGTTCACGGCCGCCACCTTAACAGCAGCGGCCAAGGCCGCGAATTCGCCGGGGTGGCCGGCCAGGTAAGCCGTCAAGTCCCGCACCCCGGCGGCATACCATCCTTGCAGCGTTTGGCCCAGGCCGCGTAAATCCAGTTCGAGGATGGCGGCGGGGATGTTTTCGAACAGCGCCCGGTACCGGTTTTCCGACTCCCGGACCGCCATCAGCGCCTTGTGCCGCTCCGTCACGTCGCTGAGAAATCCCTGCAGATGCAGCAGGCGTCCTTCGGCATCGCGCACCGCGCGGACGTTTTCGCTGATCCATTTCGTGCTGCCGTCACGACAAGACACCTCCGACTCGAAATCGGTGACACTGTCGAGCACCCCCAGTTCGGAGAAAAACTCCTCGCGCCGGCCCGCTTTGACGTAGAGCGATTTCGCGCCGCCTTCTGTCCAGGCCATGAATTCTGCCGGGGTCGCACAACCGAAGATCCGGGTTAGGGACGGATTAACACTGACGAAGCGACCCTCTGGCGTTGACTGAAAGACGCCTTCCACGGCGCCTTCGAAGAGGTCGTGATAGCGGGCTTCACTCGCCCGCACGGCTTCCTCGGCCTCCTTCGCCGCCGAGATATCGATCATCACGCCGAACGCCAGCCACTGGCCCGGGCCTTGGGGCGTGATCGAGACCCGTTCGTCAAGCCAGTAGGTGCGCTCGGGTTTCACCACGCGAAAAACCTGCTCGTATCCCGGCGCACCGCTCGCAAACGCCGCCGCGCTCCGCGCATGCATTTCGTCCATCTCCGGGATGTTCAGATTGGCGTACAAATTCCTCCGCCCCCTGATCCCCTCCCCACCGAAAATCCGCCGGTGCAGGCCGGAAGGCGGGATGTCAAACACCCAGTCGTTTTGGCCGTCGATTTCGGTGACCCGCGCATGCCACAACAGGCAATCCACCCGCTCGAGAATCTCGCGCAACTGCGCTTCGCTGGCCCGGCGGGCTTCCTCGGCCATCTTCAGGGCCGAGACATCCAGCATGACTCCGAATATCAGCCACTGGCCCTTTCCTTGCGGAGTAATGGAAACCCGTTCATGCAGCCAGTAGGTGCGACCGGGCTTCACAATGCGGAATTCCTGCTCATAGCCCGGTTCACCAGCCCGGAGGGCCGCGTCGCTCCGCCGGCCCATTTCCGGAAGTTCCGGCACCGTCAGATTGTCGTACAATTCCTTCTCTCCCGTGACGGCCTTGCTCCCGAAAATCTGGCGCCGCAAACTGGACTGGGGAAGTTCGAACGCCCACACCGTCCGGCCATCGGTTTCCGTCACGTGGGCCTGCCAGAGCACGCAATCCACCCGTTCCAGGATCTGCTGCAGCCTCGCCTCGGTCGTCTTGCGGGCGTCGTCGGCCTCGCGCTGCGCCGTCACGTCGATGGAGATGCCGACCAGATCCCACTGTCCGGGCTCGACGGCGGTAATCGACACCCGTTCGTGCAGCCACAGGGTCCGGTCGCCCTTGATCAACCGGTATTCCTGTTCGTAGCCCGGCGCGCCGCTGCGCAAGGCCTTCAGGACGCACGCATCCATTCCGGCCTGTTCCGGCACGCTGAAATTGCCGTACAGTGATTTCGCCTTGATCCCGCTGATTCCTTTGTGCGCGACGCCGGTGTCGCCGCCGAAAATCCGCTTCTGCAAGCCGGAGGGCGGAATATCGAACTCCCAGGTGAACTGGCCGGCGGCCTCCGCCACGCGGGCCTGCCACACCATGCAATCCGCCCGGGACAAAATCTGCCTTAACTGCGCCTGGCTCTTCCTTCGCTCCTCCTCGGCTTCGTGCCGCGCGGTCACGTCCATCAATACACCGACGACCGCCCATTCGTCCGGCCCCAACTGCACCGCCGTCACCTGCTCGTGCAGCCACAGGGTCGCGTCGGCCTTGACCACCCGGAATTCCTGCTCATACCCGGGCGCCCCCGCCAGAATGGCGTTCGCGCTCCGCCGGTCCATCTCCGGCAGCTCCGGTACATTCACCGAGGCCCAGAGATCGTGATCGCTCTCATGATGTTCGGTGCCGAAAATGCGCGTGTAGAGCACGGAACCGGGCACCTCAAACTGCCGCCACTGCAGCACGCCGCCGACCCGGATGGCGCGCGCCTGCCAGAGCATGCAATCCGCGCGGTTCAAAATCTGCCGCTGCTGCGCGTCGCTGGTCTTGCGGACTTCCTCGGCCCGATGCTGGGCGGTGACGTCGGTGATCACGCCCACCAGGCTCCACGCGTCCGAACCCATCGGGGTGATCGACACCTGTTCGTGCAGCCTCAAGGTCGCCTCCGACTGGACGATCCGGAACTCCTGCTCGTAATCGGACACGCCGGCCAGAATCGCGGCGGTGCTGCGCCGATTCATCTCCGGCAGGTCCGGACAGTCCACCAGACTCCAGAGCCGGTGATCCGCGTCATTGCGCACCTTGCCCGCCAAGCGCTCGTACAGCACGGAATTGGGAATGTCGAAAACCCCCCAGTGCAGTTCCCCGTCCGCCCGCGTGACGGTCACCTGCCACAGCATGCAGTCCGCCTGGCGCAACAGCTGCTGCAGCCGCGCCTCGCTGGTCTGCCGTGCCGCCTCGGCCTGGTGTTGCTCGGTGATGTCCCGGACCACGCCGACGAAGCTCCATTCGTTTTCCTCCAAGCGGGAGATCCCCACGTCCTCGCTCAGCCAGTGCGTGACGCCTTCCCGGGAAATGGCCCGAAAGACCTGCTGGTAACCGGGCTTGCCGCTGAGCAAGGCCTCTTCGGCCCGTTGCGACGTCTCCGCCAGATCCGGTGCGTGTTCAATCTCCCATAGTCCGCCCGAGTCCATCGCGGTCGCCAGCTTGAAAATGGGGCTGTCGAACGACTGCGAGGGAATGTTGATTTTCCAGCGGAAGCGGCCGTCCTCTTTGCGCACCTGCGCCCACCACAGCAGGATGTTGGCGCGGCCGAGGATCCGCCGGAGCAATTCCTGGTTCTCCATCTGCGCCGCCACGGTCCGCTTGGCCGTGGTGATGTCGAGCAGCACCAGCACCACGCGGGACGGGTCCGGCCGGCCCTCGCGCTCGCTCAGCTTGCATTGCACCAGGCAGGCGCGTTCCTGGCCTCGCGCGTCGAGGTAGCGGAGTTCCTCCTCGAACAGCCGGCTGCCGGCCCACAGTTGCTCCAGTTGGTGGCCGAAGATCTCCTGGTACGGCGGGACGTCCAACTGCGGAAAGCGGGCGATCAGGTCGCCTTTGGTCGCGCAGCCCGCGGCCGCCACCGCCGGTTGGTTGGCATCAACCAGCCGCACCAGGCGCAGCCATTCGCGGGGCTGCTCGGGATGCTTCATGAAGAATTCCCACAGGTGGGTAAAGACGCCTTGGCTCCGCAACGGGGCGAACGCGGCGACCACGGCGGTGAGATCCTCCTCCAGGATCTGCACGGGGGTGTTGTCGAACAGCGCGCGATGACGCGCTTCCTCCAGATGAAAATCGAGGGTCTGCTGTTTGATTTTCCCTTCCCGCCGCCGGCCGCGCCACCAGCAGAACCCCCCCATGATCAGCGCGGCGAGGCCACCCGCCCAGGCCCACACGCCGGCCGGCAATGGGACGACAGCCAAGTCCGGAGTTCCCGGCGGATGGCCGAACACGGTGCCGGCCGCCAGCAACCCGCCCGCCCAGGCCGTCGCCCCGGCCCAGCGCTGAGGTTTCCAAGAAAGCATGAATGCGGAATAGCTGGCTTCCGCGTGCAGTGCAACAGCGCTGTCTGCGAAACGCCCTGGGGTAAATTCCCCAAACGCCGGCCGACCCCGGGGCCGTCCGGCGATCATGGGAGGGTCCCCGGACGCCGCTTCGTCAAGCCACCGGATTCATCGATCGGCCAGAAGCCCCGTGCCGCGAGGTGGACTCGGGCGGGATCGGATGTTTGCATCAAACCCATCATGATCACCATCCGCCCGGCCGTCGCCACCGACCTTGCGCTCATCCTCCAGTTCATCCGCGATCTCGCGACCTACGAGAATCTTTTGCCCGAGGTCGAAGCCACCGAGGAACGTCTGCGCGCCACGTTGTTCCCCGGCGAAGGCCGGCCCGGGGCCGAATGCCTGCTCGCCTTCTGGGATGACCAACCCGCTGGATTCGCGGTCTTCTTCCACAACTACTCAACCTTTCTTGCGAAACCGGGCCTGTACCTCGAGGACTTGTTTGTGGAACCCGGGCGGCGCGGCCACGGCATTGGCAGGGCCTTGCTGTTGCATTGCGCGCGTCTGGCGAACGCCCGCGGCTGCGGCCGGATGGAATGGTCCGTCCTCGATTGGAACGAGCCCGCGCGAGGCTTCTATCGCAAACTGGGCGCCGTGGAACTGACTGCCTGGCGCATTTGCCGTCTCGTCGGCCCGGCGCTGACGAAGCATTCCTGACGAGCCCGCCGGTCTCCGCCCCACGCCAGGAGGGTAGGCCGGTTCAATCGTTGGTCCGGTCGTTCGCCGACGTTCGCGAAGCACAGCGGGCTTCACGACCCCGCCGCACACGTGGTTGAGGATTGCCGACAGCGCCCGGGATGTTCGAGCCTTCCGCCATGAATCTGCCCTTGTTCTGGATCGACGCCTTCACCGATCGCGTATTCGCCGGCAACCCGGCCGGGGTCGTGCCGCTTGAACGCTGGCTGCCCGACCCGGTGATGCAACGCATCGCTTTTGAAAACGGCCTTTCGGAAACGGCCTTCTTCGTGCGCACCGGTGACGGCCGCTTTCACCTCCGCTGGTTCACCCCCGCCGTCGAGGTCGAGTTGTGCGGCCACGCCACGCTGGCCAGCGCCTTCACGCTCTTCACCCATCTCGGACAAACGGGCGGCGACATCACGTTCGACTCGCGCAGCGGTCCGCTGCGGGTCTCCCGCCGGGAAGGCGGGCTCATTGAACTCGATTTTCCCGCCACACCTCCCACCGCCGAGGCCGACGCCGAAACCCTGCGCGCGGTCACCGCCGCGCTCGGCCTGGCTCCCCAATGGCTCGGTCGGTCCCGGTTTGATCTGTTCGCCGTGCTGGGCGACCCCGCCGTGGTGCGCGCGCTCCGCCCGGATTTCGCGCAGGTCGCCGCCGCCGGCGCCCGCGGCCTGATCGTCACCGCACCGGGCGCGGGCGATTGTGATTTCGTCTCGCGTTTCTTCGCCCCGCAGAGCGGCGTTGCCGAGGATCCCGTCACCGGCTCGGCCCACTGCACCCTCGCGCCCTATTGGAGCGGGCGCCTCGGCAAATCGCCGCTGCATGCCCGCCAGGTGTCCGCCCGCGGCGGCGAACTCTGGTGCGCCCTCGCCGGCGACCGGGTGAAAATCGCCGGGCGCGCCGTCACCTACCTGCGCGGCGAGCTGACCGTTTGAGCGGATCGACGTTGTCCCGGGCGCATCTCCGGATTGTCGGTCGGCCGCGGTGGCATGGGCATCTTGCCCATGTCTGGGGTTTCTCCAAACCACGGGCGAGCCGCCCGTGCCACTTTCGACCCGCCTCGCCCTGCTCCACCGACAGCCAGGAGAGGCCCTCCGTTGTAACGGATACAGATTTGATTCCGGGGTACTGACTCAGGCACAGTTTACAATTGGCGTTTTGGACCAGATCGAATAAACTGAAACGCGTAGGCGAAGAAACTGTCTAGTGTAAAATCCTTTTATGCGGAAAAAGCTTCCACCGTGGGCACTGTATCGTAGGATGGATTTACCCCATGTCGAAGGAACCTCGCGGCGGAATCGGTTTTTGGGCGATGATCAACAACGTGTTGATCCATGCGATAAACAAGGGCCAACTTCCCGGGGCCTGTATCACGCTGGTCCTTATCGTATTGTCATTGCGATACCCTTCCGACCAGATTCCAACCCTCTTCCAGCACATACTGCAATCTCTCAAGTCCTTAGCCGGTGTGTCGTATGCACTAAACGTAGTCTTACTCGCGGGGTCAGCTTTTGGATTTCGCGCGCTCCGCCGAAGAATGTCGGCAGAGCTAGATCGAGTTGGAAGGGAAAAGACAGCCTTGCAACAGGAGCTCGCAGGCCGCATACTGTCCAGTTCTATAAGAAAGAATAAATCATGATTACAATAATCACCGTTCTGTTTTTGGCCCTTGCGGCCATGACGGTGCTGCACTTCGTCTACGAAGCGATTGTGCTTCCGTCAGTCCGTGCAAGCCGAAGGTTCCGTCTTTTTGCGCTCCGTGATCGGTTGCGCAATCTGAGATTCGCTAGCGGCATTTCCATAAACGATGAAGCCTTTAGCGCATTGGATAGCTCGCTTTCTTGGCAGTTGGAGAATCAGCATCGGCTAACCTTCAGCATGATTATCTCAGCTAATAACAGCTATATCGACGACAAGAAATTTCGGTCGGAAGTTGATCGAACCAGCAAAGCAATAGGCAACTGCCAAATCCAAGAGTTCTTAGCCATCAGGCAACAGGCTGCGGAGCACATGGTGGGAACAATCGCCTGGAATTGCGGAGGGCTACTGGGATATTTCCTGCCGCCCGCTAGCGTGTATTTCAGCATGCGTCTCATCATGGTAACGGTGCTAAAGGTCGTTGTTCTGCCTGAACGAGACCTAGAGCGATTAGCTCCGCAGTACGCCTAGGCTGCTTTCCCCGAGACATAGTCCATCAGGCGGACTATGTCCTGCAGTTCCCATATGTGATCGGCGATGCCGGCCTTCATGGCGGGAGTCACACGCAAGCTCTGGTGAATCCGGCAAAAATTGTAGTGCATGAAGTGAAGGGCGATGGCGTACCCATGATTCTCGATCTTCTTCGAATGACCGTTGGTTAGGCGGGTAAATCGCCGCATGCTCATGCGCATCGTGAGATTCTGGCGCTCAACGTAGCTGGTTGAGACGTGCTTAAAATTTGGCTCGTCCGCGATAACATCAATACGTGTGCCGATGCACTCGGGCGGGCTGTAGCGAAATTCCGGGCCGGCTGGGCAGGCGCCGTAGAGCTTCACCAACTGCGCGTAATCGACCGTATCCTTGACTGTCCCCACCACGGCATAAAGGTAAGCCCGGTGCGCGTCCGTGGTGAGTTGCACGCGATTGGCGAGACGGCTCCGAAGATCGTTCATGAAGATCGCTGCCGCTTGCGCTTCGCGCGTGCCGACATACCAGCACGGGACAAGCTTCGTGTCGGCATCAATGGCGGTCCACGTCCAGATGTCACCCCAGCCGTGGCAGGCGTTCTTTTCGGTCAAGTTCTTCGCCTTACAGCCGACGAAGCTCCAAATCTCGTCACACTGGAGCCGCTTGCACGGAAGGCTGTGGAAAGTCTCGTCCTGGTAGATCGCGCACGCGCGGCCGGCATCGGCGACAAACTTTAGCACGGTGTTGAACGCCACGCCGGTCATGCGAGCCGTTGCCCGGATGCTGTTTCCCTCGACCAAGCAGGAAAGGAGTTGGATGCGTTTCTCGTCGCTGAGCTTCTTCATGGTGTATGCATTATGCTTGAGCGGTCTGGCATTGCAAGCAAATAATAGCGTTACACGCTTAAACGCTATTGACAAGGCACAAACTCCGGAACAACTTCCGCCTATGATGGGTGAAGAAATCAAATCTCCCGGTCTTGCGATCAAGACAGAACTTGAGAAGCGGGGATGGACTCAAGCCGACTTTGCTGAGGTTCTTGGGCGCGATCTTCCAGCCGTCAGTCAAATCATCTTGGGGAAACGTTCCATTACCCCAGAGATGGCTGTTTCTTTGGCCGCCGCTTTCGGTAATACTCCGGGCTATTGGTTGAACCTAGACAGCGCATATCGTGTTTCATTGGTTGGCCCCGCTGATGACGTGGAACGCCGCTCGCGCGTGTTCACAATGGCGCCCGTGAGAGACATGGAAAAGCGCGGTTGGATTCGGAAGACAAATTCACTCGCTGAGCTAGAGAAAGAACTCTGCAAATTCTACCATACCGAGGAGCTTGGACTTGAGCCGAAACTTTACGTCAACGCCCGTAAGCCTCTTCAGTCGAGCGGACTGGATTCGGCACAAGTAGCGTGGTGTGTAAGGGCTGGAAAGCTGGCGTCAATTGTTGAGGCTGAAAGCTTCAGGTCCGACCGATTTAAGACAGCGCTTCCAGATATGCGGTTGCTTGCTGACTATCCAGAGAAGGCAAAGCACCTCCCGAAGGTACTAGCGAAGATGGGGGTTCGTTTAGTTATCGTGGAACCGCTTCCGCATTCCAGTATCGACGGGGCGGCGTTCTGGTTAGCTGATGATGCTCCGGTTATCGTGCTATCGCTTAGATATGATAGAATTGACTGCCTTTGGTTCACGTTGTTACATGAGCTTTCGCACATCCGACACAACGACGTCCAATCGGTTGACTCTGAAATCGTTGGGGAAAAGGCACTGGACGGAAAATCAGAGATCGAACAGAGGGCTAATCGAGAGGCGTCAGCCGGGCTCATTCCTAATGCCGCGCTAGATTCATTTATCCTACGCGTGAAACCGTTCTACTCCAAAGCCAAGATCAACCAATTCGCTATCAGGATGGGGATCCACCCTGGAATTGTTGTTGGCCAATTGCAGCACCGCAGAGAAATACCATGGGGCGCGAACCGTGAAATGCTCGCAAAGATCCGCGACATTGCGACTTCGACGGCTTTGACGGATGGATGGGGTCAAACCGCCCCTGTGCTCTGAAGCTCTTATGAACACCAGCAAAACCAAGTCTCGTCAGGACATCGTTGACCTATATCGGCGGGAAGTTTCCACCGAGCCGGTCGAGTTAATCGTCATAGCTCAATGGGCTATTGCCCATAACCTCTGGCAACCGCACTACCGAAGCCCGGAAGAAATTCTGGCTAGCGAGTTGGGCCAAGCGTTAAGGGAGCAATATTTCACGGACCCACAAGGCAGAAGGGTCCGCCGCAAACATGCCCGCAAGATCGAAGAGATACTATCCGATGGAAGCCCAAAGCAGAGGGTTTTTTGGGACGACATCGTGACAGCGGCACCCGACTACATGCAGGCCAGCTTACAGCAGCGGAGGCGCCTGATTGTGGCTGATTGCCAACAACTCAAAACGGATGTCGATTCCTACAACGAGAACTACAACCCAACAGGTGTTCTCGTTCAGACGAGCTTTGATTTCACTGAAGACATGGCAGAATCCGAGTTGCCTACGGAATACCCGGATTACGAGGAGCCTTCGAGTTGACCTGACCAGCGCATATTTGCTGCTCTCTTGGCGATGGCGATCCGCTGAGTCTTACTCAGGCTCTTTGCCCTCGCTTTCCCCCCTTTCAACCCCCCAAGCCTTCCGAGCGCAACAGCCGCCGGGTTCTTCGGCCGCTCCTCTGTCTTCGGCGCCTGACCGGTCGCCTGCTGGACTATCGCGAAGGCGGTTTCGTTGAGATCACCCTTACTTGAGCGCTTAGGCATGCGCCGACCGTAGCGCTCTCGCTCTTGCCAGCAAGCGTTTTCGGTGGATTGTAAACTGTGCCTGAGTCAGTACCGATTTCCGGGTACTGTACTGGTTACATTCCTCTGCGACTGTTGCTGCCGGACGCTCCCGACCGGAGGTAACCTGTCGTTCCACTGCCATGACCTCCTCCCTGCTTGTCCCCGCCCCGGCGCGCCTCGTCACGCCGGGTCATGCCCGGCCGGCCCGTCCTCCCCCCAATGGCGGCGCGACCCAGCCGCTCTACGCGGCACTCGCGTCGTCCCTGCTCCGGCTCATCGAGCAGGACACACTGCGGCCGGGTCACCGCGTGCCGTCCGTGCGGTGCATGTCGCTCCAGCGCGGGGTGAGCATCTCGACCGTGCTGCAGGCCTACACCCTGCTCGAAAACCGCGGCTATCTGGAGGCGCGGCCGCAAAGCGGCTATTACGTCCGGCCCCGCCCGCTGCTCAGCGTGCCGGAGCCCCGCCGGGCCCGGCCCATGACCCGGCCCGCCTACGTGAGTCTGAGCGACCTGACCGTGCAGATGCGGGACTTGGCGCTGGATGCGAGCTACGTGCCGTTTGCCACCGCCTGTCCGCACCATTCGTTGTTCCCCACCCGGAAACTCGCCCGGCTGCTTGGGTCCGTCAGCCGGAGCGATCCCACCCTGATCGGCCGGTACGCCATGAACTGGGCCTACGAGCCGCTGTCCCGCGAAATCGCGCGCCGCTATCTGCTCGCCGGCGCCCCGCTCGATCACCACGAACTGGTCATCACGGTCGGCTGCACGGAAGCCGTCAATCTCTGTCTGCGCGCCGTCACGCGTCCGGGTGACATCGTCGCCTTGGAGACGCCCGCCTATTTCGGGTTTCTCGACATCCTCCAAAGCCTGAACCTCAAGGCGCTGGAGATCCCGACCGACCCGCGCGAGGGGATCTGTCTGGACGCCTTGCGCACCGCGCTCGAGCAGAATGACATCAAGGCTGTCCTGGTCATGCCGAGCTTTCATAATCCGCTCGGCTCCTGCATGGCGGACGCGAAGAAGGAACACCTATACCGCCTCCTCGCCGACTATGGCGTGCCCGCCATCGAGGACGACATCTACGGCGATCTGCAATTCTCCGACCGCCGGCCCAAGCCGCTCAAAGCCTGGGACACGGAGGGCCTGGTCATGCTCTGCTCCTCGTTCGGCAAGACGCTGGCGCCGGGCTTCCGGGTCGGTTGGGCGGCTCCGGGGCGCCTGTTCGAACAGGTGCGCCGCCTGAAATTCACCAACACGATCGGCACCCCGGTGCTGTTGCAGAAGGTGCTCGCCGACTTTTTGCGCGACGGCGGCTACGATCACCACCTGCGTTCGATCCGCCGCGCCTACCAGAATCTGATGCACCTTTTCTCGCAGGCGATCGTGCGCCATTTCCCCGAAGGCACGCGTTTCAGCCGCCCGCAGGGCAGCATGATCCTCTGGCTCGAACTGCCGACGGGCGTCGACTCGCTGAAGCTCCACGCCGACGCGCTGCGGCACCGCATCAACACGGCGCCGGGACCGCTTTTCTCCGTGAAGGACCGCTACCGCAACTGCCTCCGCATGAACTGCGCGATTCCGTGGACCGCCGAGGTCGACGCGGCGCTGAAGACCGTGGGCGATCTGGCGAAAGAACAATTGTAACGTCCCGACACCGGCCAGGCACGCCTTCGACTCCGCCGGTTGCCCGCGGCCATCCCGCCATGTTCTCCTCCCGTTCCTCGCCCTCGCGCACGGCGCTGATGGTCGCCTTTGCCACCCTCTACGTGGTCTGGGGCAGCACCTATCTCGGCATCCGGGTGGCGGTGGAAACACTGCCGCCCTTTTTGATGGCGGGCGCCCGATTCCTCGTGGCCGGCGGACTGCTGGCAGGATGGCTGGCTGCGACCCGCGGATTTCGGACCACCGCGCCGCAATGGCGCGACAACGCCGTGATCGGCGCCTTCTTGCTTCTCGGCGGCAACGGCCTGATTTCCTGGGCCGAACTATTCATCCCGTCCGGATTGACGGCGCTGCTCATCGGCTCGCAGCCCTTGATGATGGTGCTGACGGAGTGGATCTGGCGCGGTGGTCACCGTCCCACGAAGATTACCTGGGCGGGCCTGGCCCTCGGGTTCGCCAGTGTGGCCTGGCTGGCGGCGCCATGGCAATACGGCACGGGCGGCGGACTCAACCTGGGCGGGGTGACGGCGATTCTCATCGGATGCGTCTGCTGGGCTTTCGGCTCGATTTACGGCCGGCGCGTGCGCCAGCCCGCCGAGCCGCTTACGGCCGCGGCGATGCAGATGCTCGGCGGCGGCGTGGCGCTCATGCTTGTCGCGCTGGCGCATGGCGATTTCGTCGGGTTCGCGCCCGCGGCCGTCTCCGCCCAGTCGTGGCTGGCGTTCGGCTATCTCATCCTCGTGGGATCAATCGTCGGATTTTCGACCTTCGTCTGGTTGATGAAGCACAGCACGCCGGCCCGGGTTTCAACCTACGCTTACGTTAATCCGCTGGTCGCCGTCTTCCTCGGCTGGCTGGTTCTCGGCGAGCCCGTCAGCACGCGCACGCTCACCGCCGCGGCGGTCATTGTCGTCTCCGTCGCGATCATCACCGCCCGGCGGAGCCCCGGCGCCGCCTCCCCCGACGCCAAACCCGCCGCGCCCGCTCTCGGCAAACCGGCGGCCGCGCTGGAGATCGGACAGGCCACGTTGAAAATTGGAGGCTCTTCCGAATGACCGCCGCCATCGCCCTCGTGGGAGACCACCGCGACACCGTCATCGCCCACCAGGCGATTCCCCGCGCGCTCGCCCTCGCCGGCGCAGCGGCGGGCGTTGCCGTGACCTGGGAATGGGTCAGGACGGACGAAATCAACCCTGACTCCGGTCCACCGGCGCTCGCCCGACCCCGGGGAAGTCTGGCGGACTTCGCCGCGATCTGGGTCGTTCCCGGGAGTCCCTACGCCCGCATGGCCGGCGCCCTGGCGGCGATCCGGTTCGCCCGTGAGTCCGGCCGGCCGTTTCTCGGCACCTGCGGCGGGTTCCAGCACGCGCTGATCGAATTCGCGCGCGACGTCTGCGGCGTGCCCGACGCCAACCACGCCGAGACCGCTGATGCCGCGACCGCGACTTCCGCCGGCCGGCCGCCCCTCGTCGTGACTCCCCTGCAATGTTCGCTCGTCGGGCAGACCGGCCGCATCACCTTTGTATCCGACAGTCGGCTACATGCGATCTTTGGCGGGAAACCGGCCCTCGAGGGTTATCATTGCAGCTATGGTCTGAATCCCGCCTGGCGCGGCCGTCTCGAAGCCGCCGGCCTGCGCTTCACTGGCTTCGATTCAAACGCCGAGGTGCGGGCCGCCGAATTGCCTGACCATCCGTTTTTCGTCGGCACGCTCTTCCAGCCTGAACGCTCCGCCTTGCGCAACGAGCCGCATCCATTGATCACCGCCTTTGTCCGGGCCGCCGCGGCCGGCCGTGCCGGCTGATCGGAACGGTTCATCGGGGAGAGGTGGAACCCGCCGTCCCCGACGGGTTTTCGCTGGCGAAGTTTCCCGGCCGCCGGCTCTCGGCGCGATTTGGCCACAATTCCACAGGGAAGGGCGCCGCGGTGGCGTATTATCGGGTGCAGATCAATCAACCCTCCATCCACCCAACTCAACCCTCGCTAAAATGAAAACCATCGCTTCCCTGCTCGCCGTCTCGGCGACCATTCTCGTTCTCACCACCGCTCCCGCGTTGCGGGCCGGTCCCCCGCCCACTTACCCGGCGCGCGTGCAATCGACGGCGGTAAAATCGCCCCAGACCGTGGCCAGCGCAAAGACCGATGCCCGCCAGACGGCCTCGGTCTGCGGCGCCGACCAAGGCTGTGCTTGTGCCCAGGCCATGGGCATGAAAGCACATTCCTGACCTCCTGCGTCAGCTTCACCCGCCGCGCCCATCGCCGGCGGGTTTTTTGTCTTTCTTCAATGGCGGGCCTGACCTGGAATGTTTTTCCGAGGGGTGAGCCCGGCATCGGCGTATCATAATTACCTATGACAATTCCTCGTTGGTTCGCTGGCGTTGTGTTTCTGATTGGACTTACTGCCGCCGTCAGGGCGACGGACGATCCGCCGGTTCTCCTCCCCCAATATGAGCAGATCTCATCCGCGCTTGCCGCCGACGATCTTCCCGCCGCCAGGAATGCCGCGCAGAAGTTCGCCGCCAGTGCGGTCACGCTGCACCAAGCCGACATGGCCGCCACGGCCCGGAGGATCGCCGGCGCGAACGATCTCGCTGGCGCGCGCGAAGCCTTCAAAGCCTTGAGCGCCCAGGCGATCGCGCTGGCCCACGGCGCGAAGGGTTACTTCGTCGTCACCTGTCCGATGGCGCAGGCCGACTGGCTGCAGCGGACGAAGGAGATTCGCAATCCTTACCTTGGGCGCGAGATGCTTTCGTGCGGCCGCATCAAGGAATGAGTTCCGATCCTTTCCATGACGGCCGACCAGTCCGGGCGACGGGAGCGCCGGTGACTTCAGGTGGCGAGCGCGGGACCATTATGCGGAGATCAGGGGTGGGTGGCATCGGCAATGGACGCCGAGCGGGCATTTTTGCCTGATGACAAGATCCACCCAATAGATCACAAAAACTGCACGGGGAAATGCCGGCCCGCCAGCGTATCATCCAACAAAGGCAAAACGTCCCGGCCAGCTCCTCCGCCAATTTCACCCATCCTTCCTCCTCGGCCATGATCCGACCCGATCCTCATTCCACTTTCCGTTGCGGCGCCTTGGCACTGCTGGGCTGCTTGCTGCTCGTCGCCGGGTGTGTGGGGCCGGACCCAGCCGAACGCGCGGCCAAAGAGCGGCTCGGAGAGGTGGGCGCGATCCTGCATCCCGCCCGCCGCGCGCCCGCCTTGCCGGCACTGACGGCGGACTCGTCGCTGCCCGACTATCTTCGCTTTGCGCTGCTGAACCATCCCACGGTGGAGGCGGCCTATGATGCCTGGCAGGCAGCCGTCCTCGCGATCGCCCCGGCC